>CANEZU010000194.1 GCA_947444255.1 Flavobacteriaceae bacterium
AAAGTGATGTAGATTTCACCTTGTGAATAGAAAACAGAACGGTAAATTTTTTGTTCAAGATCAGACACCAAAGTATCTACATTATAGAAAGTTAACTTTCTTTTTAATTTTCTAATTTCAAGATAATAGCATTTCAATATTGAAGTTCGTAAACGCTCTGCAACCTTAAAAGTAATTTCGGTTGTCACAAAAGGATTACCATCACGATCACCACCAGGCCAAAAGCCAAGATCAATAATTGAATTTTGAATTTCCTTACCTTCAAATACATTTTTCTGAAGATACAACACCATCTCACCGATCGTTTCATAGAACACATTTTCCAGAAACCAAACCAAACTTACTGCTTCATCATAAGGAGATGGTTTTTCATTTTTTATAAAAGGTGTTTTGCCTAACTGAGAAAGTAATTTTTTAATATTTACAATATCATCATTACGGATAGCATCTGTCAAATCGGTAATAATAGCTAAAACAGCTCCTGGGTAAAACTGGGTCGGATGCGCAGTCAAAACAGGTCGGACATTGAAGTTTTCCAAGAAAGTTTTCAATTCTTCGGTTTTATCTTTCTCATCTGCATTTTCTTTTACATCTCGCAACGAACCTTTTCCCTCTAGGTTATTTACAATTGGGAAAGCGGCATCCTCGATAGCATCAAAGAGAACAATCTGACGTTCTATGTATTGAATAAAACGAAACATAAGGCCAATTCGTTCCGATTCAGAAGCATGGTCCAAATATTTTGCTGCAAAAAAGTCGACAATTTGCTTTGGTGTTTCTTGATTTTTAAACCCACGCTCACAAACTTCGGTAAACAAAGGCAACAAAACACCGGTATTATCAATTGCGTCAAAAGGTAAAGTTAGAAACACACTGTTGTAAACAAGATATTTAGAAAGGACATCTTGATTAAATCGCTCAATCTTAGGAAGAGTATACATTGGTTTAGGTTTAGGGCTGTAATTAATATAAAAAAAAAAACCTCAAGCTTTCACTTGAGGTTCACTATTGTACCATCAAAATGAATATTACATATTTTTAAAGATCGTGTGCATCAAACGTTTTTTGTCGTTGATACTTTCTTCAAGAGAAATCATAGTTTCTGTTCTATAAACACCTTCAATATCATCAATCATGAAGATCACATCTTTAGCATGCTTAGTGTCTTTTGCTCTAATTTTGCAAAAGATATTAAATTTACCGGTAGTCACGTGAGCTACAGTAACAAAAGGAATTTCATTTACACGCTCTAAAACGAATTTAGTTTGTGAAGTGTTATTTAGAAAAACACCCACATAAGCGATAAAAGAATAACCCAATTTTTCGTAATCAAGAGTTAGAGAGGAACCCATAATGATACCTGCATCTTCCATTTTTTTAACTCTAACATGAACAGTACCTGCAGAGATCAGTAATTTCTTTGCAATATCTGTAAATGGTACTCTTGTATTATCGATCAACATGTCTAATATTTGGTGATCAACTTCATCTAATCGGAACTTACTCATAAGAATGTATTTTTTTATTGTGTTATTGACAATTCAAGAAAGAACAAATTAAATATTTTTTTTTGTAAAATGAAGCATAAAATTAAATTTTTATCATTCCATTAACAATTTTCGTATTTTTATCTAAAAAAAAGTCAGCTTTTTTGTCCAATTTCGGAATATTACCCTCTGCATCTTCATAAAGTGCTTCATGAGCATCATACTCAAAATGTCCGAAAACATGATCTAAATTGCCTATTTCTACGATATAAGCATTAAAAATCAACTTATTCTCAATTAGTTCTTCTTTAAATTGAATAGCAAAATTCGTAATTATTTTAGTACTATCATAATTTATTTTGATATTTTTATAAACAAAGTCATAAAAAACGACTTTATTTTGAGGAATGTTTAGATATTGGTCCGTTTTACTGTCAACTATATCGTTTTCGTAAATGCAATAGAAACCCGAAACTAATGCAGTAAATATAAATTTACGTGTAATTTCACGATCGTAATCCTTTTGAAAATGTCCCGCTTCAATCAATATTGTAGGAACCTTTAATGATTGAAAAGTATCTCCAATACAATTTATATTAAACGAATCGTCAAAACGCCCTATCTGACCTGGTATTAAGTCCTGTAAAGCGGCATTCATAGCAACAATAACGGCAATTGCCTTGGCTCTTACCTCATTAATCTCTCGTTCTTCGTTGTAAGAAGGCGCTAAAAAGGATACTGTCGCCGGCTTTCCGGTATCAGCAACCCCAAAAATCGTTCTTTGATCGTGTAAATTATAACAAAAGTCCGGTTCAAATTCGGTAAAGGTTTTTCGTAAAATTTTACTTTCAGGTTGAGAAAGCGTTTGTGAATCTCTATTCAAGTCCACTTCGTTTGCATTTTGCCTGGTATATAATTTGGCTCCATCAGGATTAAGCATTGGAATGGCTAGGAAAGTGAATTTCTCAAGATACTTATTCGCTAGATCAGATCCGCTATTTAATAATTTCAAAAAATCAAAAAGGGCTTTTGTAGTTGTACTTTCATTTCCGTGCATTTGTGACCAAAGCAAAATTTTAGATTTTCCACTTCCAATTCGGTAGGAATAAATTGGTTTTTCCTGAACGGATTTTCCAATAATTTCGAGTTGATTATGGGTATTGAGTTTGTTCAATATCGGCTCTATATCTTCTAATGTGATATACCTTCCATGGAGTTCCTCAGTCTTGTATTCGTCAAATAATGGTTCGTAATTCATAACTTCATTTTTACTTTACAAAAGTAAACATCTTTATTTTTACATTTGTAAATAGTTAAATTAACTCTATTGTTTATTGATGTAAACAAGGACGCGCGGCTAAGCGCTGCGAAAGTGCTTGGATTTATTGACAATTGTCACTAATTAAATATTTACTAGTTATTTTACTTATTATCATATCGTTAATACTTAGTACCTCCTTTTTTAATTGATGCTTTTTAGCCTCTAAATCAGAATTTACTTTTGTAATTTAGGTTTCTAGTTCTTTTATATTTACATTTGTAACGCTCTTAGGAATTAAAACAATTTACAATGATAAACACGGAAGATTTCATCAAAAGATTAGAATTAATTTTAGACTATTACACGCTTTCTGCTTCTGGATTTGCAGATAAAATTGGAGTACAGCGTTCTAGTTTGTCTCATCTTTTATCGGGTAGAAACAAACCGAGTCTTGATTTTATTTTAAAGATAATCGCAATTTTTCCTGAAGTAGATTTGTATTGGATTTTGAATGGTAGTGGGAATTTCCCTAAAACCGGTTCTGATGAAAGTACTCCTAAGGAAGTCGAAAAAATATTCGTCGCTCCTTCCTCCCCCATTTCTGAAAACAAAATTCAGGCGAATTTATTTGGGAATTTAGAACAAGAGCTTCCGAATCCAGAAGAAATAAAAAAAGTAATTCCAACCGAAAACAAAACCCTATTTTCGAATTCGGACCCAATAGAAAAAATTGTAATTTTTTATAGTAATGGGAAATTTGCAGAATACAATCCCAAATAATTTTATTTTACCTCAAAACTATTCTCTGAGATTCGGCCTTTGATATCTTTAAAATGAGAAGTAAGAATTTTGAGATCTTCGACTATATTGCCTGTTGGCGAAAAAGGAGTTCCTAACTTAATTAATTTTTGACCATAATTAAACGCAACCGGAATAATAGGAACCCCTGCATTCAAGGCAATATAATAAAAACCGGTTTTTAATTGGTTGACTTTTCCTCTTGTTCCTTCGGGCGCAATTGCTAAACGAAATATTTCTTTAGATTTAAATATCGCTGCAATACTCTCCACTTTATTTAAGCCCCCTTTTCGATCTAAGGGCTCCCCTCCCATCCATCGGAAATAAATAGTGAATGGAAACTGGAATAATTCCTTTTTCCCCAACCAATGCATTGCTAGGCCGGTTATAGCCCGTGTAAATATTCCCAAATAAAAATCATGCCAACTCGTATGTGGCATAACCATTAAAACGCATTTTTGAATATTGGGATCTATAGCACCAACTATTTTCCATCCCATTATTCTGTAAAAAATAAATTTATATAATCCTTTTTTCATCTGAAATTATTTACAGTAAATTTAGTATTATTCTCCTATTTTTGAGAAAAATTATTATTGTGTTAAAAAAATTATTGAGTTACATAATTCCAATTAATATCTACAAGCAAAAATCAAGCATTAGCAAGACATTGGAGCTTACGTGGAACAATGGTAAATTAGTATTAGACAGCGAAAACACCAATTATTCCTATGGCAGTCTAGAGCGTGTTTTACGAACAGGGTTAAAATCGATAGGATTTGCAAAAATTAAAAATATGCAAGAAATTCTCGTTCTAGGTGTTGCTGGCGGAAGTGTCATTCGAATATTGACAGATGAACTTCATTTTGAAGGAGCCATAAGCGGTGTTGATATAGATCCTGAAATTATCAAAATAGCCAACGATTATTTTAAATTGAATGAAATCCCGAATTTAGAAATGACCATTGAAGATGCTTTTGAATTTGTATTGAAAACAAACAAAAGTTATGACTTGATTATCATCGATATTTTTGAGGACCTTATCATGCCTGATTTCGTATTCGATAAAGTATTCAATGACCGTATCGCTTTTCTCTTGAAGAGCAAGGGTTTTATTTTGTTTAATACCATGATTTTAAACGAAAGTAATAGGAGGAGAAATCTAAACTATATGG
>CANEZU010000195.1 GCA_947444255.1 Flavobacteriaceae bacterium
AAACTTATTGATTTTGCGGTAGCGGGAAAGGTGTTTAAGGAAGAGGATCTTATTTTTAACAATGAACTTTGGTATTGTTTTGATGCGCATTCTGATTTGAGTAGTCCCAATAGAGAAGAATTAGTTTTGCGATTGAATGCTGCAGTTATAGCGGCAAGGCAGCAAATAAGTAGTGCAACGCACCTGATTATTACTTATGGCAGTTCCTGGGTGTATCGGAATATTGAAAGTCAGCAGCTAGTTGCCAATTGCCACAAGGTTCCGCAAAAGCAGTTTAAGAAAGAATTGCTTTCTGTGGATGAAATTAAAGAAAGTTTAGCGGAAACGATGCGCTCACTTCGTTCTGTCAATCCCAATTGTTCCGTGATTTTCACTGTTTCGCCTGTGCGTCATATTAAGGATGGTTTTGTGGAAAACCAATTGAGTAAGTCGAATTTAATAGCGGCTTTACATGCTAGTTTTGACTTTGGGCTCGCAAATCTAAACTATTTTCCTTCTTATGAGATCATGATGGATGAGCTCCGGGATTATCGTTTTTATGCCGAAGATATGTTGCATCCCAGTCCGGTTGCCATTGCTTATATTTGGCAACAATTTTCGCAAGCTTATCTGACTGAAAGTGCTTTTCGGATACTTAAAGAAGTCGATAGCATTCAAAAAGGGATGGCCCATCGACCGTTCCACCCCAAATCTGAAAGTCATCTCGATTTTGGAAATAAGCTGCAAGAGAAAATTAAAAAGTTGCAGACTGAATTTCCCTTTATGAAATTTTAAAGTTTGCTTTGTAGGCTTTGCCAGCCTCCGCCATTGATTACCTCAATTCCGTTATCTCTTAGAATAGATGCTGCTTGACCGCTTCTCATTCCGGATTGACAACAAACAATAACTGCTTTGTTCGTTTTTTTTATATCGCTTATTTTGTTTGAAATCGTATTAAGAGGCATGTTTTTCGCTCCTTTGATGTGCCCGCTTACAAATTCGCCCGGGCTTCTCACGTCAATGATAGTAGCGCCTTTAGCGATAAATTCCTGAATGCTTTCTGTTTTATTTCCAAAACCTAAAAAATCAAATAGTCCCATAATTTCTAATTTTATGCAGCAAAGGTAGCCGCTCCCCTTTGATTATTTTGTAACAAAAGTTACTTATAAAAATGAAATAAATTATATATTTGGTATTCATTGAAATTCATATGGATTCATTTCTATCTGAATCAAACCAAACACTAAAATGAAGGGATCCTATCTTAAGCTTGATATCGATAAAGGGATTGGCACAATTGTGTTTTTCCATCCTGAGCAAAATTCTTTGCCCTCTGGTTTGTTGGCTCAACTAGCAGAGATGATTCTGAAAGTTGGACAAATGGAAGAAGTTAAGGTCGTTGTTTTAAAAAGCGGCGGGGAGCGAACGTTTTGTGCGGGAGCCAGTTTTCAGGAGTTGGTAGCGATTGATACTCTCCAGCAAGGGCAGTTGTTTTTTTCGGGCTTTGCCAATGTTTTAAATGCCATGCGTAAATGTCCCAAATTCATAATAGGCTCTGTACAGGGAAAAAGTGTTGGAGGAGGTGTTGGTATCGCTGCAGCAACGGATTATTGCCTAGCCAGTCGGTATGCCTCAGTGAAATTAAGTGAATTTAATATAGGAATCGGACCCTTTGTTGTGAGTCCGGCGATTGAAAGGAAAATGGGTGTTTCGGCTTTGTCGCAAATGACCCTGGATGCCAGTACTTTTTTTGATGCCGAATGGGCCAGAGAAAAAGGCTTGTATGCTGCTGTTTTTGAAAGCATGGAGGAATTGGACCAGGCCGTTCAGACTTTGGCAGAACGTCTTTGTACCTACAATCCTGAAGCGATGCGCCAGATGAAGAAAGTCTTTTGGTCCGGAACAGAGGGTTGGGATTTACTTTTGGCAGAGCGTGCTGCCATTAGCGGTCGTTTGGTGCTTTCCGATTTTACAAAAGAAGCCTTGCAAAAGTTCAAATAGCAGCCAAGTTGTTTTTTTAAAGACTAGGCTTTTATTTTTCTAAAAATTAAATCCAAACCCCCATCAATCAGATGGCCTATTTCTGAGCGTTTGTTTTTTAAGTCATCTAAATAAAGCAGCACTTTTTCGAGTAATACCGTATTCTTATTTTTCTCGAGTATTTCGACGATTTCAATGCATAGCAACCAATCTTTTGGATGGTTTTTTTGGACTTTTTCAAAAGTATTTTCCAGGGTAGCGGTAGTTGTTTTACCATCTCTGATTTCCCGGATATTTTGATACAGACTTTCTAATTCGGTTCGCTGTTCTGTTTTCGCTGCCTTGATGGTTTTAGTGGTAGGAAGGGGAACTATTAAATCAAAGCTGTTCACATCGGCAGGACCGGAAAAAGCGGAGACTATTTTTTTTCCAATCGCCATATTGTAAATTCCCCATTCGGGTTTGAAAAGTACTGTATCGAGATGGGTTACGGTGCAGTCTTTGAAACTTATAATTATAATTTCGCCTTGCAGATTACGGGAACCCGTGATTATTTCTCCAGTCACTTTTATGTTGCCTTCAAATTCTAAAGTCACTGTTTCGGCTTCGTAGATGTCGTAGGCTCTCAAGTCTCGAGGACTCATGTCTTCGATAGCGAGATTAATCCCTTTTAGTTTTCCGATAGGGCTTCCGAAGCCCTCTTTATGGTTTTCGGTACCGTGCCCTACCAATTCTTTTTCACGGTTTGCCAAGGCCGTTTTTCCCAGGGTTTGAATGTAAATGGGTTTTCCCTCGTGTTCTATTACCTTTGAAAATACTCCAGAGATTTGAAGTCCTGTACTGAGTTCTATGGTTCCTATGGCATTGGAATTGATTAGTTTTCGGATACCGGATAAGCCACCTGTTCTCAGGGCCATTTTGTTGGCAAATTCTTCTAGTACTAAACTCAAATAGGCGAAATCGGGTGTTACGAAAAGTTGGGGTTGTGGTTTTGTAATGTCAAAACTTTGATCTGCGGCTGAAATGGAATAGAGTAATTTAGTTACATTGTTAGTCATACACCAGGCACTTTCACCAATAGAAGAGAGCAATCCGGCACCATAGATTTTAGGATTTTCGGGGGTTCCGATTAAACCGTATTCTACGGTCCACCAATGTAAATTTCTGATTTGTGCCATTTCGGAAGCTTCAACCGGGCTATTTTGAAGGTCGTTTACTTTTTGTTCGGCCTTTTGAATCTCACTTTCCGGAGTGTTTTCGGCTTCTTTCAAGATGGATAGCAAACGAATGGCTTCGTACATTTCGTAATCATGAGCAGAGGATATGGCTTTGCAGCCAATTTCTCCAAAATGCCTCAGGTATTCCGCATATTCTGGATTGGCAATAATAGGAGCGTGGCCGGCACCTTCGTGAATAATATCGGGAGCGGGAGTGTATTCAATATGTTCCAACTGGCGGATATCGGATGCAATCACCAGCACATTATAGGCTTGAAATTCCATGAAAGCATTGGGAGGAATAAAACCGTCTACTGCGACGGCAGCCCAGCCAATTTCTTTAAGAATGCGATTCATTCCATACATATTTGGAATAGCATCGATCTCCAAGCCTGTTTTTTTTAGGCCATACAAATAGGATTCGTGGGCTACTTTACTTAGATAGGATACATTTTTACGCATCACATAGCGCCAAACTGCCTGGTTTATTGGACTGTAATCCGCATAATCCTGTGGTTTGATAAACTGTTTCAGGTGTTTGGGTAGTCGATCCAGTAAGGGATTATTTTCAAAAGGAGTTTGCATGATTCAATCGATATAGCTTGGTGTAAAACTAGTCTTTTTTAAATTTTTATGCTCGTCTGTTAGAAGTATTTTAACGTTAGGATTTTAATACTATTTTTAGGACGAAATTTGGGGTTTCGCACTTGGATTAGAAAGCAATTATCAAAAAAAAAACCGCAACTTATAGTTGCGGTTTAGTATTATATCAAAATAAATAGCTTCACTATTCGATAATTTTTTTCATGGCTGTCATAGCCGCACGAAGTTCAGCCCCACAAATTTCGATAGAGTGGTTGCGAATGGCAGCATTTATTTTTACCAATTCGAAATTCTCCACCTGTCCTTTAGCGGTAGCATTGAAGTTTTTCCCGATGATGTTGGTTTCTACTTTTTTCATGAAGTCGGCCAAAAGCGGTTTACAAGCATGATCGAATAAATAACAACCGTATTCCGCCGTATCTGAAATCACACGATTCATTTCGAATAATTTCTTACGTGCAATAGTATTTGCAATAAGTGGTGTTTCGTGCAATGATTCGTAATAAGCCGATTCATTTTTGATACCTGCAGAAGTCATTGTTTCATAAGCTAATTCAACACCTGATTTCACAAAGGCAACCATAAGAGTAGCATTGTCGAAGTATTCTTGTTCAGAAATTTCGATGCTTCCGGCAGCTGTTTTTTCAAAATCAGTTTCACCAGTAGCTTGACGCCAGTTCAATAAATTTTTATCCCCCTGATCCCAATCTTCCATCATCGTTTTAGAAAACTCACCTGACAAGATATCATCCATGTGTTTTACAAACAGGGGACGCATGATGTCTTTTAATTCTTCTGATATTTTGAAAGCTTGAATTTTAGCAGGATTAGAAAGACGGTCCATCATGTTTGTGATTCCACCAATTTTCAATGCTTCGGTAATTACTTCCCAACCGTATTGTACTAATTTAGAAGC
>CANEZU010000196.1 GCA_947444255.1 Flavobacteriaceae bacterium
AAATAATCGAGTCGAAGCGCCGGATTAATGAGTAATTTTCCAAATTTAAATTCCGAATTCAAATAGGTAAAAGCATTCGTTTCATCAATATCGCCCAATTTAATATTCTCTAAAGTAGTCTTCCGATTCAAGGTATGCGAAAGTTCCGAATCTATTGAAGAATCGGCACGGTAGCCAACTCCCAATTGGAAGACCATATCCAAATCATCCGTTCGTATTTTATGGTTTAATTCGGCATTCAATCCATAAATACGCCTATTTTCCTTTTGTCTAATTTGGTCGCCATGTATAGGATCATTGAGGAAAAAGGTGAAATTAGAATACAATTCAAAATCATATTTAGAATAAAAAGTATTGGCTTTAAGAAAAGTATTGGCGTCTATAGGTTTAATTATCGCTGCATTAATATTAGTTCTCGAAGTGATGCCGCCTTCGGTATCGTCTACTGAACCAAATCTGGAAATTGTTCCATTATCGACCAATCGTTGTGGAATTTGGCCCGAAGCATCCCAGCGACTTTGAAAGTGCGTAGCCGTTATGGAGACTTTGGTTTTGTCCTCTAAAACCGTGGAATATTTTGCAAATAAATTCAATCGGTTGAAATTCTGTGGCGATTCAAAAGGGCCTTCGGTGAGTGTATATTCGGTGGCGATATAAGCCGACTGATTTTTAGTATTCCCAAGAAGATCAAACATTCCTAAAATGCGCTGGGTGTTGAACTGTCCCGCTTCGACACTAATAATACTCTGATCTAACTGCTCTTTGGTTTGAAAAGCAACATAGCCCGCGGTGGCAAAATTACCTTTATCGGCATAATAGGTTCCTTTTCCAAAATCAATTTTTTCTACCGTTTCCGGAATCACAAAATGCAAATCGGCATAACCCTGACCGTGAGCGTGGGACACCATATTTACCGGCATTCCATCAACCGAAATGGCAATATCCGTTCCATGATCAATGTCAAAACCCCTTAGAAATATTTGTTCTGCTTTTCCGCCTCCTGCATGTTGTGCAATAAATAAACCAGGAACTTTTTGTAGTATTTCCTGAGAGGAACTCACGGGATTTACCTGCAAATCGATCTTTGAAATCACATTTAGTGCCGAAAGCTTGGGTTGAATTATAATCTCCTCTAATCTAAAAACAGCCTGTGCTAATACCATTTTTATTTCGGATTCCGTCACTATAAAAAAACTCTTTTCATAACCCAAAGCACTTATTTGCAAAGTATTTCCGTTAGTCGTTTTATCAATTATAAAAATTCCGAATTCATTGGTGTGCGTATGCGTATCCGAATTCGTATTGCTGATGTAGGCGTTTTCAATAGGACTTCCATTGCTATCGGTAACGTTTCCTTTTTTAAGTTGAGCGACTAAACTCAAGCTGAGAAAAGTGAATAATACGGTATAGAAATGATTCATTGGAGTTTATATTTTCTTTATTTCTTTTTCTAAGTTCGGCCCCAATTCATAAATACTGCTTTGCAAATCTTCTTTTATCGGAGCTGCTTTCGTACTTAGATTGTTGGCTTTATAAATGAGGGCTATGTGGTAATTGGCTTTTGGCTCGGCTGTTTTTCCTATAACATGCTCCTGAGCAATTTCTAAAGCTTTTTCGTTTTGGCCCAGATTCAAAAAAGACCATGCCAATAAATCATAGGAAGCCGGAGTTGGACGATTAGCGACTTCCATAGTTGCTATTTCTAAAGCTTTATAAGCGGTAAGCTGGTCATTAGCATAGATTGTGGCATTATAGGCATTATACATCACGCCATAATTTTTTTTGGTCAACATCGAAAAATAAGCGCTTTTATTCCTAATTACTGCTAAACTATCCCCTTCAAATTGGGCTATTTCGGCTTTCAATAAATAAAAATCAGGGCTATTGTGTTTTGAACTCACCGCAGCAACAATACGCTTGGCCTCGGTGGCATTTCTTTCGTGAGAAAAAACAATCCAAGCGATTCCTTTCAAAGCATAGGAATAATTGGGATCTATAGCTAGGGTTTTTAGATAACTATCATAGGAATCCTGAATTCTTCCGGCATGACCATAATAATCACCCAAATTAGAATAAGACCAAATTTTGAGCGTCTTATTATCTGCTGCTTCGGCTAGGGTTCGCGCACTTTCCATCAAACGGATTGCGGTGTTTAAATCGCCTTTGTGATCGTTCCATTTGGCCAAACGTATCAAAAAATCAAAGTCTTTGATGTCTCTAATGGCGTTTAAATTGGCCGCAGCCTGGGTATAATTTCCCAATTCCATCTGAATATCAAAAAGTAATTTTTGAGTTTGATTCTTCCCTTCGCCTATAAATAAAGCTTTATTGGCAAGCACTAGGGCTTCATTAAAACGATGTTGCGAAATGTAATTTCGTGCCAAAGCACGGATCGTAGACACATTCGAATACCCATAGGTAGCATTCGATTTTGTTAATAATTGTTCTGACTGGTATAAATTGTCGATGTTGGCCGTATAATCAAAAAGCGTCGAATAATTAGCGGCCATTTGACTCAAATAACTAATTTGATTGGGCGATTTTTCATATTTTTTTTGCCAGAAATCAATCTCATTATGCGCAAAATCAATTGATTTATTACCTATAATGTCTAAATATTTGTTGTAATCTGTGGCTTTAGTTATGGAATCCTGATTTTTAGTGCAAGCCGATACTGCTAGTAGGATCAAGCCCAAAAGCATTCCTTTTCTGAAGGTTTTCATAGTTTCCTTTTTAGTTAAAAAAAAAGAGCAGGATCTATAGGACGCTGCTCTTTTTTGTGATTATTACCAGGCTGCAGCCAAATAAGGGAAAGCAGCTGTAAATGGTTTGTCATTGGCATTCACATGATCCGAAGTCAGACCAGAATTTGAAGTGCCATTTGGTCCTCCAAAAATCAAAAGCAATTCAACATCAATTACATCATCTGCTAAAGCTCTACCTGTCAAGACATTGGTTCCATCAAAGAAAGTCGTTTTTGCTGTTTTAGAAACCCCTAAAACATCAGTAGCCAATAATCCCGTAAGTGCTGCGGCATTTTGACCCAACGCATTTGTCGTATAATTTGGATTTAAAGCCATCAATCGCGATTGAAAAATAGGTTGGTATTTAGCACCCATCATCGATGGAATGGTCGCATTAAATTCGTCTTTTGGTGTTCCCGAAGCAATAAATACGGTATTGATTGCCGGACGTGCCATTTGATCTTGCTGCACGAAGTTTCCCGAAAAGTCAATTGCTGTTGGTTCCATTGCCATTCTATCCTCTGAATTGTCACAATTTACCGAAACCAGTGCCGTGATAGTGGCCAATGCTATTATTTTGAAGTGATTTGTTTTCATAATTCTACTGTTATTTTTTTACTGATTTAATTATTGTTTCCTTTTGGTTTCTGCCCATACATTGATGGTATTTGACGTACCCAAGCGCGTTTTAGGTACCTCAACAACCACTGCTAAAACATTCGTTCCTGCAAAAGTGTCGGTTCCCGGATTGTTAAAAGCTGTTGCTGTTCCACCAAGAATGGCTCTAAACTGTCCCAAGTCAAAAAAGAAAGGATCGTCTCTTGGTCCTGCAAAAAACTTCATTCCGTTTTCGGTACTAATGATTGGTGCCGCTCCATAAGGGGTAATCATAACGCTTCCCATTGCTGATTCGGTTTTAATTGTACTCGTAGTTCCTGGAGTTCCCGGAGCTACTGGTCCAAAGAAATACATCTTGTCGCCTTTTCTAATGGCTTGAATCACTAAATCTTCAACATTGTTGCCGGTATTGTCGATATTAATTTCGATCATCACATTTTCATTGAATGTGGCGGCAGCAGTAGCATTTGGGCTCAATAATCCCTGTGTATTTACAGCAAACACGATAGTATTTGTGTCCTGTCCCTGAAAACTATACAAATCAGTAATATCAGATGCTGTTCCTGATACCGCTGGAGCATCTACGTGATCTGCGGCTACTAGAATTAAGCCCGAAATCGCTACTAGCGATAGTCCTAAAATCAATTTTGATTTTTTCATTTTGTTTATTTTAATTAAGGTTTATCCAATCATTTACGAGATTGTTTGGCGCTTGGTTTTAAAAAAAACATAAAAAAAATTAATTATTTGTTAAAGAACTGTTTATCATAATTTTAGGACAGGATATTTTTTTGATTTTATTAGAAATAGAAAGCCATTTAGCTTTGACTATTTAATAAGTCGGACTTTGTGATTTAGATTGTATAGTTTTGTAGGAATAAACAAATAGAATATGAGCCAAGAAGAATTGTTAGTACTTATCTACAAGAAGGACGATAAAGCATTTACACTATTATATGACATGTATTCGAGGAGTTTATTTTCGGTTATTCATGTGATGATAAAAAACAGAGAAGAAGCCGAAGATGTATTACAGGAAGTCTTTATAAAAATTTGGAAGAATATAGATAGCTATCAAGAGAAAAAAGGCCGGTTTTATACTTGGATACTGAATATCGCTCGGAATACCTCCATTGACAAATTGAGGTCTAAAAACTTTAATAATGACAAACAAAACCTTTCTTCGGATAATTTCGTACATCTATTAGACGACAGTAATAAACAGACCCATAAAATCGATAGCATAGGTCTAAAAGAGTTTGTACAGAAATTAAAACCCAAATGTATCCAAATAATAGACCTGCTCTTTTTTAAAGGATACACACAGC
>CANEZU010000197.1 GCA_947444255.1 Flavobacteriaceae bacterium
AGCATCACTGATGTTATCGAATCAGTTGCGAAAGAATTATCAGCGAAATATAATTAATAAACTATTTGAAAATTTGGAAATTTGGAAATGTAAAATGGCACTTTCAAATTTTCAAATTATCTAATTTTCAAATTTAATATGGCAAATTTAAAGGAAATCCGTAATAGAATTACTTCCGTTTCATCTACGATGCAAATCACATCGGCAATGAAAATGGTTTCTGCTGCAAAGCTAAAGAAAGCACAAGATGCGATTACAGCAATGCGCCCTTATGCCGAAAAACTAACGGAATTATTACAAAATCTATCGGCGACCCTTGATGGTGATGCTGGTGGTGAATATACCAATGCAAGAGAAATCAAGAAAGTATTAGTAGTTGCTATTACTTCAAATAGAGGTTTATGTGGTGCTTTTAATACTAATGTTATTAAGGAAGTGAAAAACCGCAGTGATTTTTATGCCGGAAAACAGGTTGATGTTTTTGCAATTGGGAAAAAAGGTAATGATGCATTAATTAAAACAATATCAATAGTAGACAATCAAAGTGCTATTTTTGATAATTTAAGTTTTGATGCTGTTGCTCATATTGCGGATTCTATCATCCTTAAATATATCTCTGGTGATTACGACAAAATTGAATTGGTATATAACCAATTTAAAAATGCCGCAACTCAAATTATTCAAACGGAACAATTTTTACCTTTAGCTCCAATAGTAAGTGATCTACCAGCTTCAACTGGAGATTATATCTTTGAACCTTCTAAAGAGGAGATTGTTTTGACTTTGATTCCAAAATCATTGAAGACACAATTGTATAAAGCCATTAGAGATTCATTTGCATCCGAACACGGAGCGCGAATGACAGCTATGCACAAGGCTACAGATAATGCTACGGAAATGAGAGATCAATTAAAGTTGACTTATAACAAAGCCCGCCAGGCAGCAATTACTAATGAAATTTTAGAAATTGTAGGTGGAGCTGAAGCTTTAAAAGGATAATCCGTTTTCCAAAATACTATAAAGAGCCTCGCTAAATGCGAGGCTTTTTTTTGTTTATATTTTTGTAGTATTTTATTGCCAATTATACTTATAAATTTATCTTAAAAACATTAAATAGGTGAAGCACTGTAGGCGTTAAAGCTAATTTATCATTTAGATTACCTTAAATTAACATAAAACTTAGTATTGTATAAATTGGTAATAAATAATTAACATTTGGGATTGGGTCAATTTGTAGTTTTGCGCAATATTATGACAACCAATAATCTAATTGTTTTTAAAATGAAGAAATTTTACTCTTTACTCCTTTTTTTATCTTTTATCTCAATTTACAGTCAAAGTTCCATAATAAAAGGATCTGTTATTGAAGAAGGTACTGGAAAAGCTATCCCGGGTGCAACAGTTACAGTTATAGGTACTAAATTATCAACTAGTACTGATGCAGATGGAAATTTTATTGTGAGAGCAGTAGCTGCAGGAAAATACAGTGTGCAATTCTCGGCATTTACTTTTCAAACCAAAATCATAACCGAAGTGGGTACCACAGATAATGAGACCACTAATTTAACAGTCTCATTAATAGAAGAAAAGAATCTGCTTCAAGAAGTAATTATTACGACTACTAAAATGAAAACCGAATCGGTAAAGTCTTTATTGACTATGCAAAAAAACAGTATTCGGGTTTCCGATGGTATTTCATCAGAAACAATTAAACGGACTCCAGATCGAACTACTTCGGATGTTTTAAAACGAATTAGTGGCGCCAGTATTCAAGACAATAAATTTGTAATTATTAGAGGCTTAAGTGATCGTTATAACATATCGTATTTAAATGGAGCTCCATTGCCAAGTTCAGAACCGGATCGTAAAGCTTTCTCGTTTGATATCTTTCCGGCTAATATGATTGATAACTTAGTGATTTACAAAACGGCTTCACCTGATTTACCTGGAGAATTTGCTGGAGGTGTAATTGATATCAACACTAAATCGGTTCCCGATAAAAATTTTCAAACTCTTGCCATTGGCTCTGGTTACAATACCATAACCACTGGAAAAAATCAGGTTTATTATACTGGAGGAAAAAAAGATTGGTTAGGAATAGATGATGGTTCTAGAGCTTTACCTGCAAGTTTCCCTAGTACTACTGAATTTAAAGCCCTACAGCAAACTCATGATGAGGCCAGTATTTTAAAAATTAGCTCTTTGGCGAAAACCTATCAAACAGATTGGAATTTGTATAATAAAGATTTTAGTCCAAACACTAGTTTTCAATATTCTATGGGTAATTTTTTTAAACTTAAAGACGATCAAAGCTTTGGTTTTGTGGTTTCGGCTTCTCATAATAAGACGAATAATTATTATGAAACACGTTTAAATAGTTTTGAAACTCCAGGAGTAACGTCAAGTAGTCAATTGGATAAAAAGTACGGTCAGCAAATTCTTGCTGGTGGAATTGCTAATTTTTCTTATAAATTGAATGCTAATCATAGTTTTAATTTTAAAAACTTATACAGTATCAACTCCGAAAACAAAGTCATAGATAGAGAGGGTTCCTTAAGCAGAGAAAGTGATCCTCTACAAATTCATACTACAGCCAGAATGTTTACTAGTAATTCGATTTACACAGGACAACTTAATGGAGAACATTTTTTACCTAAAAGTAAATTAAAAATAAGTTGGGTTGGTTCCTATAGTAAAGTGGACCGTGTAACTCCTAACGAAAGACGAAACACTTATACTTACACTAAATTTGACGACGGTACCGTTTCTCAACCCTTTGCCTATTTCTCAATTAATACTACCGGTGGTGAGTCGCCAGGCTCCATGTTTTCTTCCAAAAACACTGAAAATATTTATAGTGGGAAAGTAGACATTAGTGACAAAATAAAATTTTCAGAATCTTTTGTTACTGACTTCAAAATGGGATTTTTCAAACAATCCAGGTCTAGAAGTTTTGATGTTAGACAATTAGGTTATACCCCTTTTTATGGAACCGTTGGAGGTTTGAATTATGGTAACAATACTTTTTCTCAAGCCATTCCGTATTTGAGCGATGGGTTAATATTTAATAGTTCTAATATGGGTGTCATCTCCAGTTCGCCAAGAGTGAGTGGTTTAACCTTGTTTGATGGAACTAAAGATAATGATTCTTATAAAGCTACCTCTGATTTAGATGCAGCTTATGTCATGTTTGATAATAGTTATGAGAAGTTGCGAATTGTTTGGGGACTAAGAGTTGAAAAATTCAATCAAAAATTGGATTCCAGATTAGATAGTGGGGTTCCGGTTCGGATCAATAATTCGAATATTGATTATTTACCTTCGGCTAATATTATTTACGGAATTAACAGCAAGCAAAATTTACGATTTAGTTTTTCTAAAACACTAAACAGACCCGAATTTAGAGAGTTAGCTCCTTTCTTATTCTATGATGTTTCGACACGATTTAATACTCAGGGAACTCCAACATTACAAATAGCGAATATTTTAAATGGAGATGTTCGATATGAAATTTTCCCAGGAAAAGGACAGTTATTTTCACTTTCCGTATTTTACAAGAATTTTGACAAACCAATTGAATTACAGTCACAAGCAAATAATTCGAATAAATATCAAAATGCGAAATCAGGTACCAATCAAGGAATGGAATTGGAGTATAGAACTTTAGTAAGTTCGATATTTGGATCCGATAATATTAAAGTTTTAAGTGATCTAACACTTTTTTCAAACTTAGCGATTATCCGATCTAAGGTAGATATCTCTAATTTGGTTATTTCTTCAACTTTAGAAAACACACCCATGCAAGGGCAATCACCATTTGTATTTAATGCTGGATTGCAATATTTAAACAAAGAATTAGGATGGGCAGCTTCGGCTAATTTAAACCGAATTGGTAACCGAATTGCCATACACGGAAACCAAACAGCAGGAATTAATAATCCGGCATTATGGGAAAAAAGCAGAACTTTCTTAGATTTCCAATTGGCTAAAAGTTTTTTAAAGAACAAATTAGAATTTAAAATTAATATCCAGAATGTTTTGGCACAAGATTTAATTTTTTATCAAAACAACAATTTAGACCTGGATAAAGTTAAAGGATTTAAGGCATTGGTTAATACTGTTTTCACCGGAGATTCCCAAAACAAGAACGGTTACAACGAAAAAGAAGATGATACTTTTTGGAGAACCAAATACGGTCAAACCCTTTCTTTCTCGGTTAATTACTCTTTTTAAAATACTTTTTAAAACCTATTATAAAAGCCCGAAATTATTTATTTCGGGCTTTTTTATGTTAAATAGTATTTTATAATAATTTATTAAGGTTAAAAGGCATAACAATTTATAAACATAAAGTTATTATTTAAATAATAATTTGTTTATCATAAAATTACATTCCTATTATAATATTGTTAAAAATTTAAACGCAAAACAAAATGAAAAAATTCTATTTTTTATCAATGCTTATATTAGCGAGCATTTCTGGGAAAGCCCAGCTAATAGGTACTACTTATCGTGGTGCATTTGCTCCGGCTCCGGCAGCAATGTGGACAGATTCTTGGACTAATTTTGATCCACAGAATGCGGTTTATCCAGCAACGAATGTTGATGTAACTACAAGTATCACAACAGATACACACTGGACATCAGGAAACACTTATTTATTGAAGGGACAAATTTATGTAAAAAAC
>CANEZU010000198.1 GCA_947444255.1 Flavobacteriaceae bacterium
AATGAGGTCGAAAAAGATTTAATCGAAGGAGATGTTCGTTTAACGATGGGAGGCGAACCCACTTTTGTCTCAATCGATGATTTTGAATCTCCCGAATGGAATTCTACTGCTGATGGTCCTTTAAAACGCAAATTGGCTTATGACTTGGCGCTTCGATTAAAAGGTCGTTTTGCTCATGGAGGACTACTCCATTTTGGTCAGGGAAAATGGTATCCAGGCGAATTAGTTCCGCGTTGGCAATATGCTTTGTACTGGAGAAAAGACGGTTTGCCTTTATGGAAAAACGATGCTTTAATTGCCAAAGAAGAGGGAAAGAAATTTACTTTTCATGATGCAGAACGCTTTGCTATTGAACTTACAAAATACCTTGGCATTGACATAAAAAATATAAATCCCACCTATGAAGACCCCATTTATTGGGCTTTGGAAGAAGGGAAATTACCCGTTAATTTAGATCCGCTTGCCGTAAATCTCAAAGATTCCATACAACGCCATACTTTGGCCAAGTTATTAGAAAAAGGCTTGAACAATCCTTCGGGTTTTGTTTTGCCTCTAAAATGGATTCACGAAACTAATAATTGGGTAAGTTGCGTTTGGGAATTTCGAAGAGGACAATGTTATCTGATACCTGGAAACTCCCCTATTGGTTTACGTTTGCCTTTAGAATCGTTACCAAAAGTATCTAAAAACAAAAGAGAGCAAACCGTTTCCCGAAGTTTATTCGAAGAATTGCCTCCATTGGGAGATTATCATCAATCTTTGGAAGAAAGATACGGAAGTCAATCAGCTAGTTATAAAGCGGATGTCGTTCCAAAATCAAAAGAGGAAACCGAAGAGGTAGCATCTTTATTATTTGAAGTAGAAACTTTTTCGACTGCTTTGTGCGTAGAAGAACGGGATGGAATAATCTATGTTTTCCTGCCGCCAACAGACTATTTGGAAACTTATTTGGACTTGATTGCCTCAGTAGAAAAAACGGCAGAGAAATTGAAAATGCCAGTTCGAATTGAAGGATACCAACCCGAAACGGATTATCGCATCGAAAAAATGATGGTGACTCCCGATCCCGGTGTTATCGAGGTCAATGTTCATCCGGCGAAATCGTGGCAAGAAATTGTAGACAATACCACTGCTTTATACGAAGAAGCTTTTCTTTCTCGTCTGGGAACCGATAAATTTATGGTTGATGGACGACATACCGGAACTGGTGGCGGAAATCATGTAACATTAGGAGCCGCTAAACCCGAAGATAGTCCGATCTTGCGAAGACCTGATTTGTTGCGAAGTTTGATAACCTATTGGCAACATCATCCTGTTTTAAGTTATCTTTTTGCAGGTCCTTTTATTGGTCCAACCAGCCAAGCACCAAGAATTGACGAAGGTCGTGATGAGCGTTTATATGAAATGGAAATTGCTTTTGAACAGATTCCGAAAGACAAAGACATTCCTTTTTGGATGGTTGACCGAATTTTTAGAAATTTACTTACAGATATCACCGGAAATACCCATAGAACTGAATTTTGTATCGACAAATTATATTCTCCCGATTCATCTGCTGGACGTTTGGGAATATTGGAGCTACGTGCGTTTGATATGCCGCCTCACAAACACATGAACTTAGTGCAAAACTTATTGGTTCGTTCCTTAGTAGCTAAGTTTTGGAAAGATCCTTACGAGAAAAAATTAGTGCGTTGGGGAACCGAATTGCATGATAAATTCCTGCTGCCACACTTTGCATATCTTGATATGATTGATGTGGTTAATGATTTGAAAGAGGCGGGTTATAACTTTGATATTTCTTGGTTTGATCCTTTTTTCGAATTCCGATTCCCGCATCACGGTGGTATTACGGTAGACAATATTCAATTGGAAATTCGTTTGGGAATAGAGCCATGGCATGTTTTGGGAGAGGAATTATCCAGCAACGGAACGGCCCGTTTTGTAGATTCGTCTTTAGAAAGATTGCAAGTTAAAATATCTGGAATTATTCCGGAACGCCATATTCTATTATGCAAAGGCTGCAGAATTCCATTGCGAAGTACAGGAACCAAAGGTGAATACGTAGCCGGAATACGTTATAAAGCTTGGAATCCACCATCGGCATTGCATCCTAATATCGGAATTGATGTACCCTTAGTTTTTGATATTGTGGATACTTGGAATAATAAATCGATTGGAGGTTGCACTTATTTTGTTTCGCATCCCGGAGGCCGAAGTTTTGAAACCTATCCTGTAAATAGTTTCGAAGCGGAATCCAGAAAAATTAGTCGTTTTTGGGATTTTGGCCATACGCCATCCAGTATATCAGAACAAAGTGCTCCAGTTATCAATACACCAACGGTTTCTCGATTTGTGGCGCAGAATAAAACCAATCTTAAACCCGATACGCCAATAGAATTGGTCAATCCAGAATATCCAAATACATTGGATTTGAGACATTTTTGGATTGCAAGAGAATAACAATTTATTTTTACAATTAGATTGTTGTTCCCATTTAAAATAGTATTTTGCAAGGCTATAAAACGAAATCACTCACTAATAACAAATGATTCAAGACATTTCATTGGGACTACTCAACGCATACAAAGCGAAAATCAATTCCTACGACGAAGTACTGGACCAAAATGGCCAGGTTAAGCCGTATTGGCAAAGACTATTTGATACTTTAGAATCTATTGGTATTGAAGAATTGAAATTGCGCAATCAAGAAATCATAAAAAAATTAAAGGAAAATGGGGTTACTTATAATATATATGATTCCAATAAAGAATCAAATCGAGCATGGAAACTAGATCCTATTCCGTTTTTAATTCATGAATCCGAATGGAAATCCATAGAACAAGGGTTAAAGCAAAGAGCTCGTTTATTAGATTTGATTTCGAAAGACCTTTATGGGCCACAATTATTGATTAAAAATGCAATCATTCCTGCTGAATTGGTTTTTGACAATTCAGGTTTTTTGCTTCCTTGTTTTGACATAAGACAAAAAAATGACCTGCAATTATTAAATTATGCTGTAGATTTGGCAAGAGGTCCAGACGGAAAAATGTGGCTTTTAGACAATAGAACCCAGGCCCCATCTGGTGCAGGATATGCTCTCGAAAATAGGATTGTAATGAGTAAGGCGATCCCCGAACTCAATGAAAGCACCTATCGAAAAAGACTTTCTCCTTATTTTAGCCAATTGCAGCAAACAGTTGATTCTTTAGGAAACAATTCTAACGAGAATCCAAACGTGGTTTTCTTGACTCCGGGCCCTGGAAATGAAACTTATTTTGAACACGTTTATCTTTCCTCTTATTTGGGTTATACTTTAGTTCAAGGAAACGATTTATTAGTTCGAGATGGTTTTGTATGGCTAAAATCAATCGATCAACTCGAAAGAGTTGATGTTATAATAAAACGATTGGATGATGAATGGTGCGATCCCTTAGAATTACGAAGAGACTCTTTATTAGGAGTTCCTGGTTTGTTGCAAGTAATTCGACTAGGAAATGTAGCCGTGTTAAACGCTCCGGGAATGAGCCTTTTAGAAAATTATGGACTTATGGCTTTTATGCAAAACGCCTGTAAATTTCTTCTAAATGAACCTTTGTTAATGAGTTCTGTTGCAACTTGGTGGTGCGGTCAAACCAAAGAATTAAATTTTGTATTGTCTAATTTACCCAAGTTAATTATAAAAAAAACCAATCGAAAACAAGGTTTCAGATCCATTTACGGGCGCTTACTGAACTTCGAAGAACTGGAAAAATTAAAAACCCTGATTTTAAAAAGTCCTAAAGATTTTGTTGCCCAAGAAGAAGTCAGTTTATCTACAACTCCTGCCTTTATTAATGGAACCATTGAACCAAGATATGCCTCAATGAGAGCTTTTTTGATCGCCGATGGAGACGATTACAAAGTAATGCAAGGCGGTTTAACTCGGAGTTCGGCTGTAAAAGACAAGTTTGAAATTTCAAACCAATTGGGTGGAATTTCTAAAGACACATGGATTATAACCGATTCCCCGACAGAATATCAGGAAAAATCGGTTGAACGAAAGAATACAAACAATCAACTCAACAATTCCTTGACCAGTCGGAATGCCGAAAATTTATTTTGGCTAGGTCGCTTGTGCGAAAGAACGATGGCTTTACGAAGTTTTATAAAAATTATTTTAAACAGACTTAATGAAAATGTAGTCAAAAACGGAAATAAACAACCTGATTTTTTAGTCGTTTTATTAAAATCGCTGACACATCTTACACAAACTTATCCTGGTTTTGTTGGAAAAGAAGCTAAAGAAGGTGAAGAATTTGACAATGAAGCTATTTTTGAAAACCCAATTGCCGAATTATTACTATTAATTAATGATCCTCATAAACCCGGTTCCGTATTCTATAATGTTCAATCGTTACTTAACACGATCAATCAAGTCAGCGAAAAATGGAATCATGACACTTGGCGCATCATCAATTTAGTGGAAGAAAGTCTTTATACACTTGAGAAAACCAATACCAACAATATCAACTATGTGAATCATGTATTGGATAAATTACACATTCGGCTTTTTTCTTTTTATGGAAATATATACGAAACATTAGCAAGGGATAATGGTTTTTATTTAATGGAAACAGGTAAGAATGTAGAACGAATTCTATCCTTGATTTCGGTTTTTCGTTCCACTTTTAATTCGAAA
>CANEZU010000199.1 GCA_947444255.1 Flavobacteriaceae bacterium
GACAGAGATAAAAACTACCATTAATATTAATTCGGCTGATCGTTGGGAATTAATCTTCCTTGTGTTTATTCAAGTGATCTTTGTAACCATGGTTTACGGCCCAGTTGCAGCCTTCTTAGTTGAAATGTTCCCGGTACGCATTCGCTATACTTCTATGTCCTTGCCTTATCATGTTGGAAATGGTATTTTTGGAGGATTACTTCCCGCGATTTCGACTTATTTTGTAACCAATGCGAAAGACAATGGGGTGAGTGAATTTTACTTAGCAGGACTGTGGTATCCAATTGCGATTGCCGGAGTATGTTTCGTTATCGGAATGATTTATATAGACAATAAAAACAAACATGTTCACAATTAATAAATAGTAGTATGGATCAATTAAAAAGAGCTTTAGGATTGGTATGGATTGCATTGGCCTTAGTTGCTGCCTATTTTTGCATCTTTACCTTTGGATTGCCTAAATTTATGTCGGGCAAACAAGATGATTTGGTTTTCGGAATTATTATATTATTCATACTTACTCCGCTAATTGTTAGCGGATTAGGAACCTTTGGTTATTATGCCATGGTAGGTGAATTTGATGAATCCAAAAAATAATTAATATTTTATTAAATATTTCAATCTCTACAATTTTATTGTAGAGATTGTATATTTTTAACACAAATGAAAAAAAGACACGAACAAAAGTTGGTTATATTATCAATGCTGATGTTATTAGCATTGAACATTCCTCTTTTGCTTTTATTTGATAGTTCGGCGCCTTTATTTGGTTTTCCGATTATCTATGTCTACATTTTTTCGGCTTGGCTATTTTCAATTGCCATTAGTTACTTAATCATAAAAAGATACTATGACTAGCATTGGACTTTTATTGATTTTGGTACTCTATGTCTCTTTCCTTTTTTTTATAGCCTATTGGGCCGAAAAAAGGAGTCATTCTAAATGGACTAATAATCCCTATGTATACTCCTTATCCTTAGCGGTATATTGTACCGCCTGGACTTATTATGGAAGTGTAGGTGTCGCAGCCGATTCCGGTTTGTCTTATTTACCCATCTATTTAGGTCCAATATTTATTATTCCAAGTTGGATGATTATTCTCAAAAGGGTAATTCGAATTTCGAGAGTTAACAAAATATCCAGTATCGCTGATTTTATTTCACTTCGATATGGGAATAGCCGATTTTTAGGCGCTTTGGTTACCTTAGTTTGTGTATGTGGAATACTCCCTTATATTTCTTTACAGTTAAAATCAATATCAGATACTTTTCATATCGTAACCAAAACCCAATCTACGTCCAGTATTTTTGAAGATACGACCACTTATGTTTGCTTGGCCCTGGCATTATTTGCTTCCTATTATGGAACTCGTTATGTAGATGCTTCCGAAAAAAGAAGAGGAATTGTAACTGCTGTTGCTTTGGAATCCGTTTTAAAATTGGTCTTTTTTCTCCTTATAGGTATTTATGTGACTTATTTTGTTTACGATGGTTTTGGAGATATTTATACTAAAGCTTCGACTTTAGACCATTTTAAAGAAAAGAATACTATTGGAGATCTGAGTTCTGGAATCAATTGGTTTTTTCTTTGCCTTGTTTCCATGTTTGCTATTTTTCTATTACCGCGACAGTTTCAGACTGCCATTATAGAAAACAATAAAGAAAACCACATCAGAACAGCCATTTGGTTGTTTCCTTTGTATTTGTTATTATTCAATATTTTTGTGTTTCCAATAGCCTGGGGAGGCAATATTCTCTTTCAGGGAAAAGGACTCAATTCGGATACCTATTCCCTTTTGATTCCACAATTTTTCAATAATAACTTTTTAACGGTTTTGGTTTTTCTGGGAGGGTTTTCAGCAGCCATATCGATGATCATTGTTTCGTCGATTGCCTTGTCAATCATGTTGAGTAATAATTTACTAATTCCTTATGGTATAATAGGATCCTTGCAGAAAATATCTCAGGAGAAGAATAATAAAAGAATCCTATTCAGTAGAAAAATAGGTATTTTTAGTCTTATCATAATTTCCTATGCCATTTACAGGGTTTTCATTTTAGACTATTCTTTGGTTTCTATTGGAATGGTTTCCTTTGTAGTAATCTCTCAGTTGGCTCCTGCCTTTTTTGGTGCTTTATTTTGGAAAAGAGGTTCAAAAAACGGCGCTGTTGTTGGAATTATTTTGGGATTTGCCATTTGCTTGTATACCCTTTTAGTTCCCTATGCCATTGGGATTACCAAATCGAGTAGTCGTTTTATTCAGGAAGGATTGTGGGGATTTGATTTGCTAAAACCATTTGAATTGTTCGGCTTGGATTATTTAGATCCAATTCCACATGCTGTTTTTTGGAGTTTACTGATCAACACTTTGAGTTATTTAGCTATATCAGTGAGTTTTAAAGGCAATTACAGAGAGCGAAATTATGCTGAAATGTTTGTTGATATTGATAAATACAGTACCAATCACGAAAATGCTTTTGTTTGGAAAGGAACAGCATTTATTTCGGATATACAGAAAGTATTAGAACAGTTTTTGGGAGAAAGTAGAACAAAAAGAGCCTTGAATATTTTTAATTTAAAATACGGGATAGATAAAAGTATAACCACTGCAGATTCGCGTTTTATAAAGTTTGCGGAGAATTTATTGACGGGGCATATTGGAACTGCTTCTGCCAAAATACTAATCTCCAGTGTGGTCAAAGAGGATAAAATCTCCCTTCCTGAGGTTTTACAAATTTTGGAAGAGTCTAAAGAAACCATTATACTGAATAAAAAATTGACTGAAACCTCCAATGAATTAAAGAAGATATCAACCCAGCTTAAAAATGCGAATCTTGAATTAGTCAATAAAGACATTCAAAAAGATGAATTTTTAGATACCGTTACACATGAATTGCGAACACCAATAACTGCAATTAGAGCGGCTAGTGAAATTCTTTATGATGATGACGAAATACCCGAAGAGTTGCGAAAACAGTTTCTTCAAAATATTATCTCTGAATCGGATCGATTGAACCGATTGATTGATAAAATATTAGATTTAGAAAAGTTTGAAACGGGTAAGCAAAAAATATACCTCTCTAAGAACAGTATTTCAAAAAGCATTACGAACACCTTATTGTCATTAAAGCAATTGATTAAAAACAAAAATATAGTTGTCGAATTTTTAGATGAGTATAAAGACACGAAAGCTTTTTATGATGAAGAACGAATTGTTCAGGTACTGCACAATTTAATATCCAATGCTATAAAATTCTGTCCGGATACAGAAGCTACCATTAGAATTCAGATAATTGAAAGTACAGAGGTTATAGCCGTCGAAATTTACAATAATGGCAAGGAAATCATGGAAGAAGATTTTGAATCGATCTTTGATAAATTTTTTCAATCCCGAAATCAGAATGTAAAAAAACCGATAGGAAGCGGACTTGGTTTAGCCATTTGCAAGCAAATAATAGACCACCATAAGGGAAAAATAGGCGTGCGGAACACTTTGGAAGGCGAAGTTTGTTTTACGTTCAGTTTACCCAATTATAATACACTAGAAAACCTTTAAAAGATGAAAAAAATTTTAATCGTAGACGACGAACCCAATATTATCATGTCATTGGAATACACCTTCAAAAAAAACAATTTTGAAGTTTTCATTGCACGTGACGGCCAGGAAGCATTGGATCTTTTAAAAATCCAAAAGCCGGACCTTATTATATTAGACGTAATGATGCCCTTTGTTGATGGATATGCCACCTTAGAACAGATTAAAAAAGAGGAGCGACTTCGGCATTGTAAAGTCATTTTTCTATCGGCAAAAAACAAGGAGAAAGACATTGAAAAAGGACTTTCACTGGGTGCCGATTTGTATATGACCAAGCCCTTTTCAGTCAAAAAATTAGTTGAAAAAGTAAATGAATTAATAGCCTAAATTATTCGATATGAATTACAACAATTTTTACAGCAAAAGCCAGGCAAATCCGGAAGCGTTTTGGAAAGAACAAGCCGATGCTATTCAGTGGTACAGGAAACCGGAAATTATTTTATCAAATGATGAAAATGGATATCCGCAATGGTATGAAGATGGGGAACTCAATGTATGTTATCTGGCTATAGACAAGCATATTGAAGATGGATTTGGAGCGGAAATTGCACTTATTTATGATTCGCCAGTAACGCAAACCATTCGAAAATATACTTTTAATGAGGTAAAATCGGAAGTAGCACGATTAGCAGGAGGCTTAATTTCTTTAGGTTTAAAAAAAGGAAACACGGTCATAATCTATATGCCTATGATTCCGCAAACGGCATTTGCTATGTTGGCTTGTGCTAGAATTGGGGCTACACATTCGGTAGTTTTTGGCGGTTTCGCTCCTCATGAATTGGCCATCCGAATAGACGATTGCAAGCCTAAAGTGATTATCACGGCTTCTTCGGGAATAGAAATCGATCGCTTGATTGCCTATAAGCCCTTAGTCGATGAGGCTATTGCTTTGGCGGAGCACAAACCAAAGAAGGTGGTTATTTTGAATAGAAAACTGGGAGCCCGAATTCCATTTAAGAAATACGATGTTGATTATGACGCCTTAATTTACGGATCGGAAGAAGCCGAATGTGTGGCTGTAAATTCAAGGCATCCACTGTATATATTGTACACATCGGGAACAACGGGAAAACCAAA
>CANEZU010000200.1 GCA_947444255.1 Flavobacteriaceae bacterium
AGTGCGATTTCTAATTTGTCCCTTGGTACTAAAGCGCCTCATTTGTTTCAATCTTTAGTGAATGCTATTTGTTTTGGATCTAAAAAAATTGTAGATCGCTTTGAAGAAGAAGGCGTAAAGATTGATAGTGTTATCGGAATTGGTGGTGTAGCTCGAAAATCGCCTTATATCATGCAAACCCTAGCTAATGTTTTAAATAAACCGATTAAAATTGCGGCTTCGGATCAAACACCGGCTTTGGGTGCTGCGATTTATGCCGCCGTAGCCGCCGGAATTTATCCCAATGTCATTGCTGCCAGCCAAAAAATGGGAAGCGATTTTGATGGGGAGTATTTTCCACAATTGGACAAAGTTGCGGTTTATAACCGATTGATGTTGGCCTATGAACATTTGAGTTCTTTTGAAGATCCTTTAATTAAAAAAGCACAAGCGCTATATGTATAAAAAATTAAAACAAGAATGCTACCAAGCAAATATGCAATTGAATGCCTTGAATTTGGTAGTCTATACTTTTGGTAATGTAAGTGCTGTAGATAGAGAACGGGGTGTTTTTGCTATAAAACCGAGTGGGGTTCCTTACGAAGATTTAAAAGTCGAAGATATGGTCATCGTTGATTTTGACAACAACATCATCGAAGGAAGTCTGCGTCCCTCATCGGATACCAAAACGCATGCTTATCTCTATAAAAACTGGCCAAAGATAGGTGGAGTTGCCCATACGCATGCCACTTATTCTGTGGCTTGGGCACAATCACAAAGAGATATTCCGATTTTTGGAACGACTCATGCCGATCATTTAACTTCGGATATTCCCTGTGCAGCGCCTATGGCTGACTCTCTTATTGAAGGTAATTATGAGCACAATACCGGAATTCAGATTTTGGATTGTTTCAAAGATAAAAAGTTGTCTTATGAAGAAGTAGAAATGGTTTTGATTGGAAATCACGGTCCGTTTGCCTGGGGAACAACTGCTGCAAAAGCGGTTTATAATAGTAAAGTTTTGGAAGTAGTTGCCGAAATGGCCTATTTGACTTTGCAGATTAACCCAAATGCAGCAAGATTAAAAGATTCCTTAATTAAAAAGCATTACGAACGAAAACACGGAAAAGATTCCTATTACGGTCAGTAATGATTTTAGAATTTAGAATTTAGATTGAAGATTATAAATTTTACTAAAATAAAATTTTATGAAAAACTTTTTATACTTCTTTTTTATTTCAGTTATACTTTTTGGCTGTACGGACAATGATGACAAAATAAAATATCCAGAATGTATTAAAAGTGAGATAGAAACATTTTTAGCAAATTATCCAACACCTCCAAATACAGGTGTTAAGGCAACTGTTTCTAAGTATTCCTATAATGGAGAAATAGTGTATGTAACTGATTTTAGCCCCGGATTTCCAGATGGTGCTTCGGCAGTAGTGAATGAAAAATGCGAAGTAATTTGCGCTTTTGGAGGGTTTGATGGATCTGCAAATGATTGTGTCAATTGGGATAAAGCAACATTTATAGAAACAGTTTGGACAGATTCTAGAAAATAATTTAAAGAACAAATAATTTAAAATTTTAATCGATTAAACAAAAAAATATGATAGATATCGCTCAAAAAGAAATTTGGTTTGTAGTAGGAAGCCAAGAGTTATACGGTGCGGAAACACTAAGAAAAGTTGCTGAACATTCGCTAATAATTGCAAAAGGATTAGATGCCTCTTCTAAAATACCAGTAAAATTGGTGTACAAAGATGTAGTAAAATCACCAGCTCAAATCTTAGATGTATGTTTGGAAGCCAATTCCAACAAAAACTGTATCGGTATCCTAGCTTGGATGCACACTTTTTCTCCCGCTAAAATGTGGATTGGTGGTTTAAGTATTTTGAATAAACCCTTGTGTCATTTACACACCCAATTCAATGCCGAAATTCCATGGGCGTCTATTGATATGGATTTTATGAACTTAAATCAATCGGCTCACGGAGATCGAGAATTTGGATTCATCATGTCCAGAATGCGCAAAAAACGTAAAGTTATCGTAGGGCATTGGGAAGATGAACGTGTTCAAACCAAACTAGGAAACTGGATAAGAGTAGCGCTAGGTTGGAATGAATTGCAAAACTTAAAAGTAGCTCGTATTGGAGATAATATGCGCGAAGTAGCCGTTACCGAAGGCGACAAAGTAGAAGCTCAAATACGTTTTGGTGTTTCAGTAAATGGTTTCGATTCTTCGGATGTGAGCAAGCATATTGACAAAGTGACGGAGCAACAATTGAATGATTTATTAGCGGTTTATGAAGCTTCCTATAATTTAACTCCTTCACTGAAAGAAGGCGGAGCACAACGACAATCATTAGCAGATGCTGCAAAAATAGAATTGGGATTGAGAGCTTTCTTGGAAGAAGGTGGTTTTGGTGCTTTTACGGATACTTTCGAAAATTTGGGTGCTTGGAAACAATTACCCGGAATCGCAACCCAACGTTTGATGGCCGATGGTTACGGTTTTGGAGGTGAAGGAGACTGGAAAACAGCCGCTATGGTTCGTGTTTTGAAAGTAATGAATGTAGGACTCGAAGGAGGAACTTCTTTTATGGAAGATTATACCTATCATTTTACACCTGCGAAATCCTATGTTTTAGGATCCCATATGCTTGAAATTTGTCCTTCGATAGCAGATGCGAAACCCTCTTGTGAAGTTCATCCTTTAGGAATTGGTGGAAAAGAAGACCCTGCTCGTTTGGTATTTAATTCTCCTGCCGGTGATGCTATCAATATATCATTGATTGACATGGGAACCCGTTTCAGACTAATTGTAAACGAAGTTGTTGCAGTAAAACCGATGGCTGATTTACCAAAACTTCCAGTGGCGCGTGTGTTATGGGATTGTAAACCCAACCTTGATATCGCGGCTACTGCCTGGATTCTTGCCGGTGGAGCGCATCATACGGTATACAGTCAAGCAGTCACTACTGAATTTATGGAAGATTTTGCCGATATTGCCGGAATCGAATTATTGGTTATTGATGCCAATACAACGATTAGAGCATTCAAAGATACTTTGAACGCTAATGAAGCCTATTATCATTTGTTTCAACACGGATTGTAAAATGGAGTCGAAAGATTAAAGTCAAAAGTCAAAAAGTCTTGAAGACAGGGACTCCATTTTTGTCTTCGAGATTATTATATAACCAATAACCAATAATTATGAATGTATTAAAAAAATGTATTTACGGACTAAGTATAGTTGGTTTAGCCAGCCTTAATTTTCAGTGTAAGGGCAATAAAACAGAGGAAAAAGAAAGTATTAGTAGTCAAAAAACAGATCAGGTGACCATAGCGAAATCAGCGTACGGAACAAGTCCAAAAGGAGATAAAATTGACAGTTACAAACTGAGCAACCAAAAAGGAATGGAGGTTGATATCATCACTTATGGAGGAATTATCCGTTCCTTAAAAGTTCCCAATAAAGCTGGAAAATCGGAAGATGTAGTTATCGGTTTCAATAATCTAGAACAATATACAAAAGCCAATCCTTATTTTGGAGCTTTGATTGGTCGATATGGCAACCGAATTTCCAAGGGAAAATTTAGTTTAGATGGAAAAGAATATTCTTTGGCAATCAACAATACGCCAAATGCTTTGCATGGTGGGCCAGAAGGTTTTCATCGTGTAGTTTGGACTACCGAAGAAGCCAAAGGAGGGGAAAGTGCATCTTTAAAATTAAAATATGTCAGTAAGGATATGGAAGAGGGGTATCCCGGTAATCTGACGGTTTATGTTACCTATACATTAAATAATGACAATTCATTAGATGTTCTTTATGAAGCAACAACCGATAAGAAAACGGTTGTGAATTTGACACAACATTCTTATTTCAACTTGTCGGCGGATTTTACAAAACCGATTCTTGATCACGAAATAACTATTGATGCGGATCAATTAGTTCCAGTTGCGGCAACACTTATTCCAACTGGTAAATTAACAGATGTGACTAACACGCCTTTCGACTTTAGAAAACCAAAAATGATTGGGGCTGACATAGAAGCCAAAGACGAGCAATTGAAAAACGGTTTGGGATATGATCATTGTTGGGTTCTGAATAATCAAGGTAAAGGAGATCGATTTGCTGCTTCGGCTTATGATCCAACTAGTGGAAGAGTGTTAGAAGTGTATACCGATCAACCGGGAATTCAATTTTATTCCGGGAATTTCCTTGACGGTACTTTACCCATGAGAAATGGCGGTACCTATGCGCGTAGAACCGGTTTTTGTTTAGAAACACAGCATTATCCGGATTCACCAAACCAGAAAGATTTTCCAAGTACAGTTTTGAATCCTGGTGAGCATTACAAAACAAAAACAAGCTTTAAATTTTCTGTAAAATAAAACAAAGACGTTCATCTGATATCTTCAAATCGGAAAATAAATTTATACTATAACATGAATAAAAAAATGGATCAATTATCAGCGGACAATATTAGAGCTTTAGCCATTTCTATGGTAGAAAAAGCAAATTCAGGGCATCCGGGGGGAGCAATGGGAGGAGCAGACTATATGCATATTTTGTATACTGAATATTTAAATTTTGATCCAACAGAAATGGATTGGCCCTTTAGAGATCGCTTCTTTATGGATGCAGGACATCTATCTGCTTTGATGTATGC
>CANEZU010000201.1 GCA_947444255.1 Flavobacteriaceae bacterium
AAAACAATCCGAAGTACGAGACTACATTCGGAAAATCAAGCCCGATGTTATTATTGATGCTGCTGCTAAAGTAGGAGGGATCTTAGCTAATAACACGCTACCCTATGAATTTTTGATGGAGAACCTTCAAATACAGAATAACCTTATTGATGCTGCCCACCGTTTGGGTGTTGAGAAATTTATCTTTTTAGGAAGCTCCTGCATCTATCCCAAATTAGCACCGCAACCTTTGAAGGAAGAGTATTTGTTAACAGGTCCTTTGGAACCGACTAACGAATGGTATGCTTTGGCAAAAATCACGGGAGTAAAAGCCTGTGAAGCTTTACGAAAAGAATTCGATAAAGATTTTGTGAGTTTGATGCCCACGAATTTATACGGAACCCATGACAATTTTGATTTGAACAGCTCGCATGTTTTGCCCGCTATGATTCGCAAGTTTCATGAAGCCAAAGAGAACAATAATGCCGTGGTTGTTTTATGGGGAAGCGGCAGACCGCTTCGTGAATTTCTATTTGTAGACGATATGGCAGCAGCCGTGGTATTTGCCATAGAGAATACACTCCCCGATTCCTTATACAATGTAGGTAGCGGAACAGATTTAACGATCAAAGAATTAGCGCTAAGCATCCAAGGAATAGTAGGTCATGAAGGCGATATTCTTTGGGATGACAGTAAACCCGATGGAACACCCCGGAAATTAATGGATGTATCTAAGATGCAGGCATTAGGGTGGAAGCAGGAAGTGAATTTAGACGAAGGTATAGTGAGAACCTACCGCTGGTTTTTGGAAAATGTAGAGAGCTATAAGGAAGTACGAATGTAGGGTAGGGGTTTAAAAAAATTTAAAGTTTAGAAAATATCAGTCATTATAATACAGCATGAGTACAGTACAAAAAACAGCATTTATTACCGGCGTTACCGGACAAGACGGAGCCTATCTTAGCGAATTTCTATTGAAGAAAGGGTACATAGTACATGGATTAAAGAGACGTTCGTCTTTGTTTAATACCGACCGAATAGATCATTTGTATCAGGACCCCCATATGGACCATCGTAATTTCATTTTGCATTATGGAGATATGACCGACAGTACGAATCTAACCCGATTGATTAAAGAAATCCAACCGGATGAGATCTATAATTTGGCCGCCATGAGTCATGTAGCCGTTTCTTTTGAAACACCAGAATATACCGGAAATGCGGATGGATTAGGTACTTTACGTATCCTAGATGCCGTTCGGTTATTGGGTCTAGAAAAGAAGACTCGTATTTACCAGGCTTCTACCTCGGAATTGTATGGTAAAGTGCAGGAAGTACCCCAATCCGAAACCACGCCTTTTTACCCAAGATCTCCTTATGCTGTTGCTAAGATGTACGCGTTTTGGATTACGGTGAATTACAGAGAGGCTTATGGCATGTATGCCTGTAATGGAATCTTATTTAATCATGAATCACCAATACGTGGGGAAACTTTTGTTACCCGTAAAATTACCAGAGCCACTTCGAGAATTGCTTTGGGATTGCAAGATAAATTGTACTTGGGAAACCTAGATGCCAAACGCGACTGGGGTCATGCCAAGGATTATGTACGCATGATGTGGATGATCTTACAGGCCGATGAAGCAGAGGATTGGGTTATTGCTACTGGAACCACTACTCCAGTAAGAGACTTTGTACGTATGGCTTTCGCCGAAGTAGGAATTGAATTGGAATTTAGAGGAGAAGGAATAGCAGAACGTGGTTATGTAAAAGCCTGCGGGAATCCAGACTACCAATTGGAAATAGGAAAAGAAGTATTGGCGGTAGATCCGGCTTATTTTAGACCTACTGAAGTTGATTTATTGATTGGAGATCCTACAAAAGCCCGAACCAAACTGGGTTGGGAATGTCAATATGATTTGGCGGCCTTAGTGCAAGATATGATGGAAAGTGATTTGCATTTAATGAAGAAAGACCAGTACTTGAAAGAGGGTGGATATACGACTTTGAATTATTTTGAGTAGAGGAAGTTTAAAGGTTAGAGGTTAGAAAAGTTTAGGGTTTAGGAAAGTTTAGAAACGTTTAGAAAAGGATAGAGAGGTTGAGTAAGTGAATAGGGAATAGGTAGAATGAATAGGAAATAGTGAGTTCCCAAAATATTAAAAAATAAAAACCATCATTATTCTTAATGTCTGATGCTATAAATAAGAGCAGAATTGTCAAAAACACCTTCATTCTTTACATCAGAATGTTCTTTACCATGGGTGTTAGTTTGTATACATCCAGGGTTGTTTTAGATGTTTTAGGAATAGAAGATTATGGGATTTATAGCATTGTAGGAGGAATTGTAACTTTATTTAGTTTTTTCAATAGTGCAATGGCCTCGGCTACACAACGGTTTTTGGCTTTTGAAATACAAAGAAATGATTTTCAACAACTAAAAAACACCTTTAACGCTACTCTTAACATTCATATAGCGATAAGTATTTTAGTTTTAGTATTAGCAGAGACAATAGGGCTATGGTTTGTTACTACTAAATTGAATTTACCTACTGAAAGAATGAATGCGGTTAATTGGGTCTATCAGTTTTCTGTTTTTAATTTTCTCTTAGGAATCATACAAGTACCCTATGATGCATTAATTATTGCACGAGAAAAGATGACTATTTATGCCTATATGGCATTATTAGAGGGTTTTTTGAAATTAATTATAGTTTATCTTTTAGTTGTTTTTTCTTATGATACATTAATATTTTATGCCGGTTTGTTATTTTTAGTATCCTTTGTAGTCAGAATCGGTCACAGGCAATATTGTAAAAGAAATTACGAAGAGAGTAGTTACGAATTCTATTTTGACAAGCCCTTTTATAAAAAATTATTATCTTATTCTGGGTGGAATTTATTTGGAAATATTGCAGAACTAGCAAGAGATCAAGGGTCAAATATTTTATTAAATCTTTTTTTTGGAACTGTTTTAAATGCAGCTTATGCTCTCTGCCTGCCAGTACAAAGAACCGTTCAGACTTTTGTTCTTAACCTTCAAATGGCTGTAAACCCACAGATTATAAAACAGTATGCAGCGGGAAATAATGAAGCTTGTTTAAAGCTCATTTTTCAGACTGCTAAATTTTCTTATTTCTTAGTATTTATAATAGCCTGTCCAATACTTTATAATGTAGATTTTGTTTTAGAGTTATGGTTAAGAAATACTCCAGCCTACACCGCTATTTTTGTTAATTTAAGTATTGTTATTATTTTGATAGAATCTATTTCAGGTCCACTAATGGTTGGCGCACAGGCTACAGGTACTATTAAATGGTATCAGATAACATTAGGTTCTATTATTTGTATGTGTCTGCCTATTTCCTATTTCCTTTTAAAGAGTTATAATGATCCAAGAATTATTTTTATTGTTATTATAGTAGTAAATGCTATTTCTTTAGTAGCAAGGTTGTTTTTTTTGAATAGATTGATCGATTTAAATGTCCAGTCCTTTGTGTCAAAAGTCCTTTTTAAAATTATTATCGTAACAACTATCCTTGTTGTATTATATCATTTTACAGGTGTTTCTATTGAAAATCGCCTAATTAATTTCATTGTAAATTCATTTTATATCACTCTAATTAATCTTATTTCAATTTATTTCATAGGGTTTAACCAAGGTGAAAGAAACTTGATTCAATCCTTTGTTAAGCAACAGATTAGTAGAGATTAAAAGGTGGATGTATTGGTTGATTGGTTTTATTTAAGACCAACCGAAGTGGATTTATTGATTACAGATCCTACGAAAGCCAAAACCCAACTAGGATGGGAATGCCAATATGATTTAGCGGCTCTCGTACAAGACATGATGGAAAGTGATTTGCATTTGATGAAGAAAGACTAATACTTGAAAGAGGGTGGTTTAGGAATGTTTAGAGGTTAGAAAAAGTTTAGAGTTTAGAAAAGTTTAGAGTTTAGAAAAGGTTTAGAGGTTGCTTCGATTGTTTGTAAATTAAAGAGAGCGGGTTTAAGTTTGATATCATTCCTTAATCAATGACTTATAGACAGACGATTACCACTATTTAACCAAACTAATTATATTATACAATAGAGGATTATAAAGTCATTTAAAAAAACGCATATGAAAAAAATTACCACCAAAGTTAGTCTCGTATTAGTTTCTATTTTTAGTATTTTGTTATATTCCTGTGCTCCTGAAGAGAAAATTAGCACAGATCAAAATTATGTTAATTTCGATTTTAAAACGACAAAGCAAATAAAGGTTTCTGTTTCGACCTTAAATTCAGAAAACAAACCTATAGGAGGTGTATTTGTGCAAATTTACACACAAAATCCATTAACAGCTGCGGGTTTGCTTAAAGACAACAGCAGCGATTTTTTAGCATTTAAAGGAATTACATCAAAGACCGGTGTATTAAATTGCGAAATTGCACCCGCAACTATTATTGATAGCTTGAGTATTTTAGTGAATCACATTGGTTTGCCTTCTTTAACGCAGAAAAAAATAGTTTCCAATGCTATTACTGTTGTAGTTGGTGGATCCTCTAATCAAAATACTAATAATAGTAAAACCGCTTCAAAAACCTCCTCCGCAGCCGCTCTACCTGATCCAAAAAAAGTGGGCAACTACTATGTACTTGGTTCTTGGGATGTAT
>CANEZU010000202.1 GCA_947444255.1 Flavobacteriaceae bacterium
AGAGGATTTTAATATTTCCTCTTCGTTCTTTGAAAAGAAAACTGACAGTATAAAAAAATTAAAAAATTTTTCGTCTAAAAGGGTAACCGAAGTCTATAATAATGGAAACATTGATAATTCCGTTGTTCAACATAAGGTATTACCCGATGTAAAGATTAAGAAATCCGGAAAACTTGATATACTCGAAAATGCACAGTTTGAAATATTTTTTAAAGATATTGCCGCTGCAAAGCCATTAACTGAAAGAGTTTCAAAGGAAAAATTACAAAAATTATTAGAAATAGAATTGAAAGAGTATGGAGTTGAAACCCCCTTTGAATTTGGAATTTATAGTAACGGTTTAGCTACTAAAATCAAATCAGAACAATTTAAATTCGATAAAAATGCAACTTATGGTATTCCAATATTTACAGATAATGAAGGAACTAATAAATATCAGTTATTAGTTAGTTTTCCACATAAAGAAAAATTTTTATTTTCAGATTTATTAGGAATAACTGTGCTTTCAATAATTTTTACTTTAATCATCATCATTGCATATACTAGTGCATTAAATCAATTGATACGGCAGAGACAAATATCTGAAATCAAAACAGATTTCATTAATAATATGACTCACGAGTTCAAAACGCCAATAGCTACGATTAATTTAGCATTAGATGCGATACGAAATCCAAAGGTAATTGATGATAAAGAGAAAGTGAATCGTTATTTACAAATGATTCGGGATGAAAATAAACGAATGCATGCTCAGGTCGAAAATGTGTTGCGAATTTCTAAATTAGAAAAGCGAGAATTAGAGATAAGCAAAGAAACAAATAATATTAACGATGTCATCGATGAAGCGATAGAACATGTTAATTTAATAATTGAAGACAGACAAGGTACAATAACCACTCATTTAGAAGCCAAAAGAACAACTGTTTTGCTCAATGATGTCCATTTTACAAATGTCTTGGTTAATGTGTTAGATAATGCAATTAAATATTCACCCGAAGCACCAGTAATTGATGTTTACACTGAAAATGTAAAAGATTTTGTGATTATTAAAATTAAAGATCAGGGTGCAGGAATGAGTAAAGTGGCACAAAAAAGAATTTTCGAAAAATTCTATAGAGAGCACACAGGAGATTTGCATAATGTAAAAGGGCATGGATTGGGATTAGCGTATGTAAAAAGAATTGTTGAAGATCATAACGGACAAATTTTCGTTGAAACTGAAAAAGGAAAAGGAAGTACCTTTATAATAAAATTACCGCTCATTAATTAAAAATATATATGGAAACAGAAAACAAAAAAATTCTTTTAGTAGAAGACGATCAAAATTTTGGTGCAATATTAAAAGATTATTTAATGCTTAACGATTTTGACGTTACATTGGCAAAAAATGGGATGGAGGGTTTTGAAAAATTCAAGAAAGACACCTATGATCTTTGCATTTTAGATGTAATGATGCCTTATAAAGATGGTTATACATTAGCAAAAGAAATTAGAGAAAAAAACAAGGAAGTGCCTATTATTTTCTTAACTGCAAAATCTATGAAAGAGGATGTTTTGAAAGGATATAAAGTAGGAGCTGATGATTATTTAAATAAACCTTTTGATTCTGAAGTTTTATTGATGAAAATCAAAGCAATTATTCAAAGAAAATCTTCTGATGTTAAAACAGATCATATCCGTTTTGAATTTCAAATTGGAAATTTTCACTTAAATTCTAAATTGCGTTTCCTTACATTCAAGAAAGAAGAGCCAATTAAATTGTCTCCAAAAGAAAATGAACTACTTAAAATGTTAGCCGTTTATGAAAATGACCTAATGCCAAGAGAATTAGCATTAACAAAAATATGGAGAGATGATAATTATTTTACTTCAAGAAGTATGGATGTTTATATTGCTAAACTTAGAAAATATTTGAAACCGGATGAAGATGTTGAAATCTTAAACATTCACGGCGAAGGTTTTAGATTAGTGGTTAAGAATAAGGTAGCAGCAGAATAAATTTATAAAGGCTTCGAGAAATCGGAGCCTTTTTTTTATGTTTTATTTCCAATTCAATTGTAATACAAAACAGGTCTTCTTTTCTTTAGTAATGCTAAATATGTTATTTGACTTATTAATACTTTCATGAATTTCAATCGGATCTTTCAATGATAATTCCTTTAAAAAATTCATTTCGAAACTGTCTAATTTTTGTTTCAGAATCAAATATTCGTCAGTCAAATCCATACACCATTCCAAATATTTCACATTGTTTACATGATTGACTATATCTAAATCAGAGAGGACTACCGATCTCTCAAAGACGATTTCCGAAGTATCAATTAAACTTATTTTAGAAAACGATTTGGAGGTCGCTTTTTTATTTTCATACAATTCAAAATGTTCATATGGAAGCGCTAGTGACTCAGGTCGTCTTGTTTTTGTATTGAAAACGGCCCAGTAGGTTTCAGAACCTATAATTTTTTTTCCGTTGATTTCTACTTCAAAAGCCCGAACAGAACGTGAATTTTCAAGTGAATTGATCCAGGTTTTTACGATTATTGTATCTTTCCATTTTGGCAATTCAGTGATTTCTACACGCATTTTACTTAAAACCCATGCCTGATTGAATTTTTGCATGTCAGAGAAACTAATTCCTCCAATTTCAGAATGAGCAGCAGCCGTTAGTTGCAAAATATTGCATAATTCAGTATATTTTAAAGAACCATTTGGAAAACATTGACTAAAATTAATATCCCATTCTTTAGAATAAATAGAAGTAAAATTTGAAGCTATTGGCATTTTTTAAATTTAATTATGATTTTGAAATCTGTAAGATATAATTAATGATTTCTTTTTTGTTGGTCTGAAAATCAAACCATTTGGTATTCTCCTTTTTTTGGAACCAGGTCATTTGTCTTTTAGCAAATCTTCGAGTGTTTTTTTTGATTTCTTCAATAGCAAATTCTAATGAAAATTGGGAATCAATATAGGTAAATAATTCTCGATATCCCACTGTTTGTAACGCATTTAAGGATTTGTGTTGATACAAATTTTCAGCTTCTAAAATTAATCCTTCTTTTACCATAAGATCAACTCTTTGATTTATTCTATCATAGATTATACTTCTATCTGCTTCTAAACCAATTTTTATGGGTATGAAATTTCTATTGTTTTTCTTTTGATTTAAAAAGGAGGAATAGGGTTTACCACTTCCAATACAGACTTCTAAAGCCCGCATCATACGCTGTGGATTTTCTTTAGCCACCTGAGAGTAATAACTCGGATCTCTTTTTTCTAGTTCGGTTTGTAAATAAACTAATCCTTGATTTACGTAATTAGATTGTATTTCCTTTCTCACATTTGAATCAATTTCAGGAAAATCATCTAATCCATTTATTAATGCTTCAACATATAAACCGGAACCCCCAACAAGTATTGCGTAATCATTTGATAAAAATAATTCCTCTAATTTTATAAGTGCTTCTTTTTCAAAATCACCAACGGTATAATTTTCAAAAATCGATTTGTTTTGTATAAAATGATGTTGAGCCCCTTTTAATTCCGCTTCGGAAGGAACTGCAGTACCAATTTTCATTTCTTTAAAAAATTGTCTACTGTCGCAGGAAATTATTTCACAACCAAAATACTGAGCCAAAACAATGCTTAAAGCTGTTTTTCCTATGCCTGTTGGTCCTACAATTGTGATTAAATATTTCATTATGTTATTTGGGATATAAAAAAATGGGTCGGATTATCGTTCTTCTAATTCACCACCACAGTTATAGCAATATTTTGCATCTTCTAAATGACCTTCGATACCACAATTAGTACAGGGATTTATTTTAATGTCAACCTTCTTTTCGTTATTTTTTTTAGTTAATTCAGCAGTTACGATTCCTGTAGGAACGGCAATAATGCCATAACCTAAAATCATCACAAAAGAAGCCAGGAATTGTCCCAATGGGGTTATAGGTGAAATGTCACCATAGCCTACCGTTGTGAGCGTAACAATAGCCCAGTATACACTCATGGGAATACTGGTGAAACCACTTTCTTTTCCTTCAACTACATACATGACGGAACCAATGATGACTGTGCTAACTAATATATAATACATGAAAACCAGAATTTTCCCTTTACTGGCTATTAAAGCTTCCTTTAGATGAGTAGATTGACTCGAAAATTGGGGATGATTTAATATTTTAAATAATCGAAGCAATCGTAAAGCTCTTACAATAGCTAGTACACTCGTTCCCATAAAGAAAAAGGAAAGATACATGGGTAAAAGAGCAATTAAATCAATGATACCGTAGAAACTAAGAACATATTTCATTGGTTTTTTAATAACAATAAGGCGAAGTATATATTCTAAAGTAAAGAAACTAGTAATAACCCATTCTAAAATATAAAGTTGTAAATGATACTTTGTGTCAAATCCTTTTACGGTTTCCATCATTACAATAAAAACGCTCAAAAGGATTAAACCCAAAAGTATAAGGTCAAATAATTTTCCCGCAACTGTATTGGTTCCGTAGATAATTAAATGAGTCTTTTGTTTAAATAGTTCGTATTTTGACTTAACTGCTTTCATCGTTTAAAAATCAATATCTTGATCTTGTATTA
>CANEZU010000203.1 GCA_947444255.1 Flavobacteriaceae bacterium
ATTAAGAAACATGATTGAGGTTGGAATACTTATTATTGAACAATCAATTATACGAAAAGAAAATAAGGGAGGTTTTATTAAGACTTAAACCCCGCCCAATTGAATTAAACTCCCTAAAATCAGCATGGCAACCCCAATTAAGGTTACTAAAATAATTTGAATAGCAACTGGACGTATTCTCTCGGAACTTGCTTTTGGGAAAACAAATAACTGAGCATAAGCCGCTAGAATTAGGGTAGTGAAAATTAAAATTAATTTTATAGAAATTATTTTTTCAATGCCATCCGAAAAGGAAAACCATCTTGAAAATGAAACGCCATAATCATAAGCCATCGCTATTCCTGAAATTAGAAGAATTAAAATTGATGGAAGTCCAACGACTTCAAATTTATCTTTGAAATTAAGAATGATGGATAAATCTTTCTTTTGGAGTGCTTCGGGTAAAAACCGAATGGATAAAAGTAAATGTCCGCCAACCCATATAGTAGCTGCCAAAAGATGCAAAATTAGTAGAATAGGATGTATCATAACAAATGCAAATATACCTATTGAAACCTATCAAAGTGTTAAGATAAGGTTTTATGCATCATCACCGCCGAAATGTTCATCGCTCGGTTCTTGATTTCTTCTGCTTTTGGACCTTCAAAAAGTTGGTTAACGGTTGTATTGAAAAGTTCGTTCCAATGCTGAAAATGTTCTTGGGTCATGGTGCTTTTTTGATGTAATTCTTTATGAACCACCATGGGACTGCCATTATAATTAGCAGTACAGAAAAGAATGTTTTCCCAAAAAGCATACATTTTAGGTAAATGTAATTGCCAATTTACTTGCGCAACATCGTTGAACAAATAACCAATTACAGTATCAGTCTTTACTTTATTATAAAAACTATTTACCAATTTTTCGATGTCTTTTCTATTTCGGATGTCGGTTTTCATATTCTACAAATCTTTGGTTTTGAATTTCCGAATGGAAATCATAAAGGGAACAATAACCCATAAACACAGTAATAAAAAGGAGGCAATTAATCCAACCGAAGTTCCAAAAAAGTCTTTAAAAATTGCTCCTGTGTAGCCCATCATTGCCGAAACATCAAGGTGCAACAAAATTTGAATTCGAGCCAAATCTATTGGGCTAAGTGCTGTTACACCTACCATTGCATTTTCTATAGGATAATCGGAAAATTGAAATAACAAGAATAAAACCATTCCGTCAAACAACAAGGCAAAATACAACCAAGTCATTATAGCAATTCCAATTCCTTTGGCTTTATCTCGGGTTAGAATAGAACATAAAAATGCAATTGCCACAAATATTAACGAAATCAAACTACCTATAATAAGCATCATTATCCCAACTATATCTGGAGAATAGATTAGCAACGGTATTCCAGCTCCTACAAAAAAAGCAATAATCATCGATAAGGAAAGACCAATAAATAAGCTCAACCATATTTTTTTTCGTTGGATGGGTTGGCTTAATAATAATTCGATAAACTCGGAACTATTGTATAAATATATTGTTGCAAAAAGTATTGCTACTAAAGGAACTGTAAATAAAATTACGTTAAGAACCGTTAGTATTCCCTTGGCAGAATTGTCTTCTAAAGCAAAAGAACTCCATGATAAAATAGCTAAAATAAGTATATAAACCAGTACTATTTTACTCTTTAGAATATCTAGTAAAATTATTTTAATTAATCTGTTCATTACGTTTGTCTTTTAAAATAGTTGCAATTGCTTTTGAGATTTTTTCTTCCTTAGTTTCTGCTTTTAGAGCTTCTATTTTTTTATGAAAATGCACTTTGCCCTCTTGCATAAAAATAATTTCGGTTATCAAATCGTCCAATTCACTTAACAAATGGGAGGTTATCAAAATCAGTTTTCCTTTTTCTTTTTCACGGATAATTTTTTCTTTCAAAATCTCCGATGCCAATGGGTCTAAACCCGCTGTAGGCTCGTCTAAAATCAATACCTCAGGATTGAAAAGAAATGCCAAAACAGCACTTACTTTTTGGGTGGTTCCTCCCGAAAGAGTTCGCATCTGTTTATCGAACATTTTATCCAATTCAAATGCTTTTAGCAAATCTTCATCCAAATCTTCATTTGAATTTCTAATTTTTTTGATCATTTCAATGATTTGACCAATCGTCATATTATCTGGATAACGACCAATTTGGGGCATATAACCAATGTTTTCTCGGTATAAATAGTCGTTTAATACGGATTTTCCGTTGAAATCAATAGCTCCTGAATCGGGTAAAACCATCCCGAGGATTGATTTTATTAAAGTAGTTTTTCCGCAGCCATTTGGACCAATTAAAGCAATACATTCGCCTTTATTAAAATGAAGGTTGATGTCTTTTAATACGGTAAGTTTTCCAAACTTTTTACTTATGTTTTTTATATGTATCATAATGGCAGCGACTTCATTAAAGGTTTTTTGTCTATAAAATTATCTGGGGTAATGCTGGGTAAAATCTTTTCCGATTTGTCTAAAAGGGTAATCATAAAACTTCGATACAAAAGCATGGTTGAAGGTGTTTTTTCTGTTAAAACAGCAAACAAACTTAACGGATGGTACGGCACATCGCCAATACCATTTTTATCTAAATCATATCCTTCATATTTGTCCCAATAATTGCTATTGAAAGTGTTTAAAACCAAGCTACCATTAGTACTAATGTCGAAAGTGTTTTTAAGAAAATTATTGTTTACTAACTCATTATCCATGCAGCTTGCCTGAATTTTTATTCCCCAACCATTCGATACAAAATCATTTTTTTCTATTTTTATTCTAGAGATGCCTTCCATATAAATAGCCGATGTATTTTGGATGAATTTATTGTTAAATATATATCCATCGGAGATTTCTTTAAGCAATAATCCATAGGAAGAATCGCCCCAATTATCTTCAAAAGTATTGTTGAACATGTTTACTTTTCTAGAAAACATAACCGCAACTCCAGCACCATTATTTTTAAAGACATTGGTAATATAGGAATCTTCGTTGGAAAACATAAAATGCAATCCGTAACGAATGTTCTTGGTAGAAATATTTCTCCAAATGACCGAATTCGTTACAAATTCAAAATAAATTCCGTCGCGATGTCCTGTAATAAAGTTGGCAACAATTTGAAGGTTTTGGCTTTTCCAACAGTGAATTCCGTTGCCAATTAATTGTTCTTCTTTTCCGTAAGCTTTGATTTTATTTCCTTTAACGATGCAGTTGTTACAATTTTGAAGATAAATTCCGAAGAAATTATTATCTAAAATATTATTAAAAACCCGAACAAAAGTGCGGTTGTAAACTTTAATTCCACAAGGATCGGAAAGTGCTGCGTGGCCCGAATTGATTAATTTAAATCCTTCTACAATAACACTATCAGCTTTAACCGAAAGCACTTCGCTTCTATTTTGCCCATCTAAAATTGGAAAACCCTTTCCTAAGAAAACTATTTTCTTGTCGATACTAATATTTCCTTCACGATAGGTGCCTTTATTTACTATAATTGTGTCTCCTTTTTTAGATAAAGCAATTGCTTTTTTAATGCTTTTTACAGGGAAATTAACTCCAACCGTAATTGTAGTTGCATTACTAATTTGAAATGCAAGTAAGAGGAATAGGAGGTAGCCAAAAGTTTTCATTAATAGGTAGTATATATTGTTTTCCAAGTGGTTTTTTCTGCTTTGAGTTGGGTTTGTAATTTGGCCGCATTTTTATCAGAATCAAATGCTATTACTTTTCCACCCATTGGTGCGTGGATGGTTCCGCCCAATAAATAAAAGCCTTTTGCAACTGGAATGAATTGATTTTCGTTGGAATAATTTGTAACAAATAGTTCAGCATCCACTAAATCAGAATTGGATTTTAAGTATTTTATCATGCAAGAAACATCATCAAACTTGTAGCATCTTCCTTTTTTAGTAATTAATTCGGAGGCATATTTTGCATTTGAAATAGTCATTTTGCAGAAATCACAAGTGTCATAATTCAATTGGATAGGTTTCGGTTCTTTTGAATTACAAGAAAAAAAAGTCAAGGCACAAACTATGATAAGTGTGGTATTTAGATTTGTTTTTTTAAACCGATTTAAGAATCCTGCCTCGTTAACAACAGCTAAAAAAAGTATTGTTCCTGCGCTGATAAGCATAAATCCACCTATATCTGGAATAGAATAGGCTCCAAAATTTAATAATTGTTTATATCCTAAAAGAGGTGGTTGGTAAGCCATTCCTGGAACTTTAATAGCTGCATTTGGATTTAAATCATGGCCATAATTGTAATTCCATCGGTAAAAATCGGATGCCGATGCAATTACAAATAGAACAAATGAAATAAAGTAAAAATACAATCCTTTTTTGCTTCCTAGAAAGGTGAAAAATACCCCAAAAACTGCAAATGCAATGAAGATATATTTTAGTACAGAAAACTCAAAGAAATTTTCAGCATGTAAGGTTTTCATTCCGATATAATGATTTAATCCGTTGATGATATCTACATCACCGCCCATTTTATCAGCATGTAATTGTAGTACTAATCCCTCAGGATATTGTGGAGCCGTGAGTTCTATTCTCCATAACGGAAAGAAAATGGAAGACAAT
>CANEZU010000204.1 GCA_947444255.1 Flavobacteriaceae bacterium
TACTTTCTCCAAATCTAAAAGATATTCGGTTTCCTGAACTTTGAATTGGGCTAATTTTAAATTACCTCTTTCTTTTCTTAAAAATAAAGGAAAGTAGAAGTTTAGGCCTATTTTATAATTTTCAAATTGATAATTGTCAATATAACTGGGTTCTGATATATAGGAATAGCCAACATCGATTTTAGGTAAAAGCATATTTGCTTTCAATTTTCGTTCCACATTCAAAATGTCAATCTTGGTTTCTAAGGCATTAATTTTAGGATGATTGGTGATTGCAAAATCCTGATTCAATAAATCATTCGTTCTTAAAGTTTCCTGAATGGTGAATTCTAAATTAGATTCTGGAATCAAGGAATCTGAAACTTCCAAAGGAATATTGTTTTCCAGCCATAGAAAATTAGATAATTCCAGTTTAGCTTTGGTTAGTTTTAATTCGGCATCTATTAAACTTAACAACCTTGTTTTTACAATAATTCCAGATTCGATGCTGTCAATTGCGGGTTCATCGCCTTGTTCGATTAATGTTTTAATTCCCTTAAAACGAATTTGTGCATTTTCACTGAATTCTTGGTATAATTTAGTTTCATTGAAGCTTTTTTTCCAATTAAAATAAGCGATTGAGGCATCATATAATACAGCTATCGCCAGAAGTTTTCGTTCTGCCTGACTCAGTTTTATTTGCATTTTTGCTTTCCTCAAATCGGCCATGCGCTGATTAATTAATAAGCCTTGTCCAAGTGGAACTGTAATTCCTAATGAAGTTAATCCTTGATTGGGAAGCGTGTTTTGAGGGTTTAAATATATTCCTTCGCTATTATCAAATCCTGCTTTTATTTCTATTCCGTACCAAGTTGGGATTTTAAAACTGCTATTTAGTAGCGAATAATATTGGGTTCCCTTGAATTGTTTTTCGCTGAAATCGACTTCTATTTTGGGATCAAATCCACCGCGGGCCATCATTAAATTAGCTTGAGATTTACTAATTTCCAGATTAGCGTTTTTTACTATTGGATGGTATTTTTTTACATAACCCAAAAATTCGTTATAGCTGAGTTCTTGAAGTTGATTCTCTTGGCCGAAAACAGAAAGTGTCAGCAGTAAAAAGAATAGTATAGATTTTGTGTTCATAACAAATATGCCTTTAAATTGTTCTTTTAACCCTGATTGTAGTGAAAATCCCAGCTTTTTTTTGAGCTGGATTGCAACGCAAAGCAGGAATAGGATTGATAAATAAGCCCAAGCTTTTTGTTCCTTATTTTTTTACTTCGGCAGTTGTAACTGCTTTTTTATAAAAATTTGGTGGGAAACCATTCAGAGTTCTCCAGGCTTCAAACCAAATAGGCACATTGTCAAGTAGGGTTATTGTTTGCGCACCTGCGCCAATGCTAAGTTGTTTAGGCCATTTATCCTCATTTTGATCTGGAGCAACTAGGATTCTGTATCTTCCGTTTGGGCTAATGAAGTTTTCAATAGCTACAATTCGTCCGCCAAAAGTTCCGTAAGACATGTCGGGCCAACCTGAAAAAACGATAGTTGGCCAGCCATCAAACCAAACTCTAACTTTATCCCCTTTTCGGATCAAGGGCAAGTCAATTGGGTTGACAAAAGTTTCTACAGCAATATCATATTTTGAAGGCATAATACTTACGATTGGTGTTCCCTCTTTGATTGTTTCCCCTAAGCCAGATTGTAATGCGCGGTTGATATAACCGTCTTGCGGTGCTTTGATAAAATATAATCCGTTTCGAATGCTGTAATTAGCATATTGATTTTCTAGTTTATTAACCTGGGCTTCAGTGTCAAATTGATTGCTCAAAGCGGTAAATTGATCTCCTTTAGTGTTGGATAATTTCTCTGTATATTCTGCAATAATCCTGTTTATTTCTACTTTGGCATTTATATATTCATTTTTGCTAGTCAATAATTTATTTTCCTGAGTAATTATTTTAGCTTCTACTTCTTGCAATTTTAGTCGTTTTTCTTCCAAATCAGTCAAGGGCTTTAAACCTTCTTTGTTCAATTGAGTTGATCTGTTAAATTGAGTATTGGCAATTTTTATTTGAGTTTTTACCGCCTCTAAATCCATGCTGTCACTTTTGATTTTCAAAACAGCTTGTTTGATTTTATTTTGAGATTGTTCTAGCTTTAGCTTTCTTTCCTTTTCAATAGCTTGAATCTGAACAGAAAGGGTAGTCACTTTTCCACTATAAGAATTGAGCGACATTTTTTTAGCATTGACTTGGTTACCTGTATTTTTAACTAAATTAGGATCAAAATACTCCTCCTTGATTTCAGAAATAAAGAGAATAGTATCCCCTTTTCGAACATAATCTCCTTCTTGAACATACCACTTTTCTATCCGGCCTGCAATTGCAGTTTGAACAGTTTGTGGCCGTTGATCTGGTTTTAACGTTGTAACAGATCCAGTACCTGAAATGTTTTGTGTCCAAGGTAAGAAAACAGCAATAATCGCAATAATTGATGAAATAGCAATTATTTTGTTTAGGATTTTATAATATGGCCGGTTGATTAAATTTCGAACGGTAGCATATTTTTGCAGCGATTTTAGCGATGGCCTATTGCCATTAGAAATATTTAACATGATAAATTAATTTATTATATCAGTAAGAACAGCACCTTCTTTCATAGTAATATGTCTTTTACACTTCTCTTTCCAATATGGATTTTTTGCGGAAACGATTACGGTCCATTTATTTTCATCGGACATTATAAAATCGATAATTTCGGTTGCCACTTTTTCGTCCATAGAATCAGATGGATCTTCAAAAAACAGAATCCTAGGTTTATGAACAATGCTTCTTGCTAATAATATTTTTCGGACATTAGAGGCAGACATTTGTCTGCCTGCAGGGTAAATTTTAGAATCTAAGCCTTTAGAAAGGGTTTTGATAAAAGGAGTTAATTGAACCGCGTCTAAAGCCCATTTCAAATCTTCGGAACTTAAATTTGGGTCGTTAAAGGTGATGTTCTCTAAGATGGTGCCTTCAAATGTTTTTTCACCATGAATAATGGTTCCTATTTGTGAACGATATTGTTTTAAATCAATTTTTTTAAAGGTGTCATCATTGATGTAAAATGAACCTGAAGTAGGTTGCAAAAGACCAGATAATATGCGGATCAAGGTTGTTTTTCCGGAACTGTTTTCACCATCAATAAATATTTTTTCTCCTTGTAGAATCTTAAGAGAAATAGAATGAAGAACATCTTTATTAGAGTCAGGAAACTTGAATTTTAGGTCTTCAAGTTCTAATGTAATGTCGGTAAAGCAACTGATCACTTCTTCGTCGGAGTCATCTTCTAAAGTTAAATCGGTTATTTGACCTATTTTTTCTATTGAAGTCAAAAGATCATATAATGTTTCAATGCCCACTATAAATTTTTCAACAGAATTAATTACTAGTAAAATAATTATTTCTGCGGCAACAAATTGACCAATATTCATTTGTTGGTTTAAAACCAAATAACCGCCAATCGATAATAAACAAGATGTAATTATGACTTTGAAAATTATTAATTGCGTAAATTGTCTTTGAATAATTTTGAAATGTTTCTCTCTATAGGTCAAATAATCGCCAACTAGCTCATCATTTTTTTGCATTGCAAAATCAAAATTCAGTTGTTTTCTAAAACTGAAATTATTTCTCGCTATTTCTTGTAACCATCCCGCTACTTTGTATTTCAGTTTGGATTCTTTTAAACTCGTTTCCAAACCAGATGCGTAGGAGAATTTGAAAATAAAATACAAAAGAAATAAAAGCATTATACCAAAAAGTATAAAAAAAGAATGGTATAAAGACAGCAAGATCAGCCCAAAAAATATTTGCAATAAAGCAGCAGAAAAGTCAACTAACAGTTTTGCAGTTCCCTTTTGGATGGTGATAGTATCAAAAAAACGATTGGCTAATTCTGGCGGATAGCTGTTGTATAAATCTTCAAATTTTAATTTTGGAATTCGTGCAGCAAAATCAAAGGAAGAGCGAATAAATATTTTCTGTTGTAAATTTTCTGTAATCCTTAATTGCATGAAGGATAAGATTCCAACTAAGGCAACCCCTACAACTACTAGTATGATTAATACAATCCAAGAAGCACTTACCCTTCCAGATTGTATGAAATTGATGATGGCCTGAATTCCTAATGGAAGTGACAAACTTATTAAACCAGCAAAAACGGCATAAAAGAAAACTTGATAAACATCTTTTCTATCAAGCGTGAGCATGCTATATAATCTTTTTAATGGCGTCATTTTTTATTTTTTTAAAACAGTAGTAACTAGATTTACATAGAAATCTGTCGAGCTTATATTTTCGTCAAAATCAGTAATGCTTTTCATATGGTCAATCAAAAAATGCTGATGTAGCGCTCCTTCAACTATGGTTGAAACTAGGCTTTTTGCATATGGGTAATCTGGATTTACCTCTTTTACAATGGCCACAATTCTATTGATAACTCTTTTGTAAAGCAGAAAAAATTCTTCTTTATTTTCTACTTCGCCTTCTTTCCGGCGTAATGATTTTGTAAATTCTAAGATAACAATTTTATTCAAAATCGATTCGTTGA
>CANEZU010000205.1 GCA_947444255.1 Flavobacteriaceae bacterium
GATTTACAGATTTATGAAAAAGCTAGTCCAAAAGGATCCCAATTTTATGGTAAAAACAAAACCATTGCCCAATTTGACAATCTCGAACCTAGAGCAGCAATTGCCTATCAGTTTAAAGAAAATCAATCGTTGAAATTGAGCTACAACAGAATGGTACAATATTTACAGTTGATTTCAAACACCTCATCTCCAACTCCTTTAGACGTTTGGACACCAAGCGATAATTTTATAAAACCCCAAATCGCTGATCAAGTAGCAATAGGATATTTTAAAAACTTTAGCAATGATCGCTATTCATTAGAAATAGAAACCTACTACAAAAAAGTCAAAAATAGATTGGATTATATTGATGGCGCTAATTTAATCGCAAACGATGCAATCGAACAAATCATTTTAAATGGCCAGTTAAGATCTTATGGTCTTGAAATGATGTTACGAAAAAACGAAGGCAAATTAAATGGTTGGATCTCCTATACTTTATCCAAATCAGAGCAGCAAACTCCGGGTAGAACTCCCCAAGAGAGCGGAATTAACAACGGCGCTTGGTACAATTCGGCCTATGACAAATTACATAATATTGCCATAACTTCTTCCTACAAAAAGAGTGAAAAATGGTCCTATAGTGCTAATTTTGCGCTACAAACTGGACAGCCTGTGACTTATCCGAATGGCCAATACCACTATCAAGGAGTTACAATTCCTAGTTATGGATTGCGAAATGCAGACAGACTACCAACCTATCATCATCTTGATGTTTCGGCAACACTCACACCTGCAAAAAATAATAATAGAAACTGGAAAGGGGAATGGGTTTTTAGTATCTATAATCTTTACAATCGTAAAAATGCAGCTTCAATTAATTTTAGACAAAATGCAGATACCGGAAATAACGAAGCTGTAAAAACATCTATTTTCGGAATAGTCCCCGCGCTTAGTTATAATTTTAAATTTTAGAAGCAATGAAAAATAAACATCTTATGTTCTTATTGATTTTTCTAAGTATTAGCTTTAATTCTTGTGAAGAAGTAGTAAACATTAACCTAAAAACAGCAGCTCCTAAACTAGTAATTGACGCCACAATCAATTGGAGAAAAGGAACTTTAGGTAACGAACAAAAAATTAAATTAACAACTACTACCGATTTTTATTCTACAGAAGTACCAACCGTTTCCGGAGCTGTAATATTCGTTAAAAATAGTACAAACACAATTTTTAATTTCATTGAAATCGGGAAAACCGGAGAATATTTTTGTTCTAATTTTATTCCCAAAATAGAAGAAACCTATACCCTGACTGTAATTCAAAACGGACAAACTTATACCGCTGCTGAAAAATTAAAATCGGTAGCCCCTATAATAGATATCATCCAAAACAATCAAGGCGGATTTACTGGAAAAAATATTGAACTAAAAACAACTTTTAAAGACCCCGCAAATGAAGATAATTTTTATTTATACCGATACATCTATTCAAATCAGCTGAAATTTGATTATTATGTAGATCAGGATACTTTCTTTCAGGGAAATGATTTTTTTAGTCTTTCACAAAACAGTGATATAATAACTGGCGAAAATATAGAAGTCAGCCATTTTGGGATTTCAAAATCATACTACAATTATATGAATGTCCTTTTGAGCATTGCTGGCAATAGAGGCGGAAGTCCTTTTCAGTCGCCTCCTGCAACTGTGAGAGGTAATATTATCAATACAACAGATGCCGCTAACTATGCCTTGGGGTATTTTAGATTAAGTGAATTGGATACTAGAAAATACACGGTTCAATAATCATAAAATCACAAGGAGGCTTTTCTTTTTCTAGCCACAGCTTAACAACAAATAGGGATCGAAATAAATTCTTTTAGCTATTTTTACACTATAATTTTTAATTTAAATAAATGTCTTCCCACCATATTGTTCGCGACGATCAGGAACCTGCACTCATAATTGCCAATGGCGCCTCCTGTAATTCAGAATTATTAGGTCAATTATTGGAATGGTCTCCACTGGTAATTGTCTTAGACTCTGCTATTGAAAGAGTAATCGAATTAAACATTAAAGTAGATGTACTGTTAGGCGATTTTGACCGAGGCTTTGATCCGCATGAATTTATAAAATCGCAATATCCAATTGAAATAGTTCACACTCCAAATCAAAATAAAACCGATTTAGAAAAAGCTTTCGATTATTTAATTCAAAGAAAAATTCCAGCAGTAAATGTGGTTTGGGCTACGGGAAAAAGAGCCGATCATACCATAACAAACTTAACCAATATCGTAAATTATAGAAATTTATTGAAAATTGTAATCTTAGACGATCATTCAAAAATATTTATGCTGCCGCGGAACTACCAAAAATGGTATACCGCAAACACAAATATATCATTAATCCCTGTTGGAATTGTAAGTGGAATCCATTCTCAAAATCTGGTTTATCCTTTAAAAAATGATACTTTGACAATGGGCTTTAGAACTGGAAGCAGTAACGCTGTTGCCAAAGATGGAATTGTAATTATTGACCATTTAGAAGGTGATCTCTTAATGATGGAATGTATCGATTAATTATTCTTTGAAGATAATAATCGAGGCTTTGAATCCTGTAGCCAAATTCCACTGATTAGCTGAAATTAAAACGCCTTTATCGTCATAAACTTGAAAATCCGCAGTGTTTGGACCATACAAACCTTGATTTAAAGCCTCAAATTCTATTTTATTAAATCCTTTTTCTAAAGGAAGATCAAGACCTTGATAGGAATTATTCAAATAAATTCTTTCTATTACCACCCTTCCATTGACCAATACTTTAATTTCATCACCATCAACTTCTCCAAAATCACGATAACTGATTTTTACAAAAGCAGCATTACTTTTAAAATCGCCTAAATATTGATTTTGTCGAAACATTTTTGAATCAAAACCACCTTCTTTCCTATTTAATTTATCTAAATAAGCATCTCCAGGATTTACAAAAGTATTCGTATTAATAAATTGCATCTTGCTTTTCTCCATCAGTATAGGTGCAGAACTCGATTTAAAAGCCGGATCAGGCAAAAATGGAGAAATAGAAGCTTTCGGATTTACTACACTATTAACAGGACTAAACGTATTTGATTTATTCATAAACTCACTTTGAGCCTTCAGATTAAATGAAAAACAAATTCCAATAAGAGTTAAATAAATCAATTTCATGCCTAATAATTTTAAATGATTCCTTTAAAAAACGAATCACTAATTTACAAAAGATAAAATTAATACAATTTATTTCAAGCAAATGGTTTTTATCATTTTTTTACAATTTTAAAATTTGAAAGAGTGAATGACTATATTTGCCGAATATGGAAAAAGCTAAACCAAAAGTCGCTATCGAAAAAACAAATTTACATCCAAGAAATCTACACCGTTTTGGATATGATTTTGCTAAATTAATTGTGGCTAATCCCGAATTCAAGAACTTCGTTTCCATCAACCAGCATCAATTAGAAACTATTGATTTTGCTAATCCAGAAGCCGTAAAATCACTAAACAAATCCATACTTATAGCGGATTACGATATCCAAAACTGGGATATTCCAGCTAATTATCTTTGCCCACCTATTCCAGGACGAGCAGATTATATTCATTATATCGCCGATTTATTGGCGACTACAAACAACGGAATTATACCCAAAGGCGAAAACGTTCAAGGTCTTGATATCGGTATTGGAGCCAATTGTATTTATCCAATAATAGGAAATTCAGTATATGGCTGGAGCTTTGTTGGGACTGATATCGATGAAAAAGCACTTCAAAACTGTAAGAAAATTATCGAAGTAAATCCACGACTAATCGATTTCATTAGTTTACAATTACAAGTCGATCCTCGTTTTATTTTTAAAAACATAATGGAAACCGAAGATCGTTTTGCTTTTACCATTTGCAACCCTCCTTTTCATGCTTCCCAAGAAGAAGCAACAAAAGCAAGTCTTAGAAAAATCAATAATTTAGAAAATAAAAGAACGACTCAAGCCATTTTGAATTTCGGCGGCCAAAACACCGAATTATGGTGTGAAGGTGGCGAATTGGGATTCATAACTCAAATGATTTATGAAAGCGCTAGACATCCTATGCAATGTCTCTGGTATACCAGCTTAGTTTCTAAAAAAGAAAACCTACCCAGCTTATACAAAACACTAGCTAAAGTGAGTGCTGTAGCCATTAAAACTATCGATATGGGTCAAGGCCAGAAAACCAGCAGAATAATTGCATGGACTTTTTTAACGGAAGCACAACAAAAAAACTGGAAGTAACAAAAGTTAATCTAATCCTACATTATTGACATCCTAAATTTACTATGGCCTAACTTTTGTACATTTGCATTTCTTAAACCTGCATCTTTTAATAAATGAATTTCCAAGTAGTTTCGGAATACCAGCCTAAGGGCGATCAGCCTCAAGCAATTGAAAAATTAGCCCAAGGAATTATTGATGGCGAAAAATACCAAACGCTACTAGGAGTTACCGGTTCTGGAAAAACATTTACCGTCGCCAACGTAATCGAAGAAGTACAAAGACCAACGCTGGTTTTA
>CANEZU010000206.1 GCA_947444255.1 Flavobacteriaceae bacterium
ATATGGCCAATCCTGGCATGCCTTTGCTAAGTCTTGAAGGGGCTTCAAGATTAGAAGTTACAGCCATGGTTTCTGAAAATGATATTCTAAATATCAAAAAGGGAATGGCTGCAAATGTTCTAGTGAAATCCTCGAATACAAAACTGAAAGCGACAGTAAATGAAGTGAGTATCTCAGCAGCGAATACTGGCGGACAATATCTGGTGAAGCTGAATTTAGATAAAACAGAGCTGCCTGTTTTCTCAGGTATGTTTGTAAATGTACAGTTTCCTATTGAAAATAAAACCACTTCAAAAGCCAGCGAAAAGATTTTAATTCCCGAAACGGCCTTAATAAAACAAGGACAATTAACCGGTATTTATACCGTTGGTGAGGGGAATATTGCCATTCTGAGATGGGTACGAACCGGTAAAATCTTTGGTGATCGGGTAGAAGTTTTATCCGGCATATCCGCCAACGAGCAATACATTGTTTCGGCAGAAGGGAAGCTATTTAACGGAGCTAAAGTGCAATTAAATAATTAGACAATTTCCAAATTTCCACATTTCCAAATTATATAAATTATGCAAGAAGGTATTTCAGGTAAAATTGCCAATTTTTTCATCAATTCAAAATTAACAATCTTATTGATGGTTGGTTTGATGATTATTGGGGTATACAGTTCTTTTTTAATCCCAAGGGAGGAAGAACCACAGATCAATGTTCCAATGGCCGACATTATGGTAGGCTATCCGGGAGCGAGTCCTCAGGAAGTTGAAAGTCGTGTGGCCAAGCCTTTGGAAAAAATTATTTCAAACATAAAAGGGGTGGAGCACGTGCACACCATGGCTATGAACGGCCAGGCTATGCTAATTGTTCAGTTTTTTGTTGGCCAGGATGTAGAACGTTCCTATGTGAAATTATACGACGAATTAGCGAAACACGAAGATATGTTTCCGGAGGGTGTTCGTAAACCAATGGTAAAAACCCGTTCAATTGATGATGTTCCCATGCTCGGAATTACACTATGGAGTGATAAACTAGACGATTTTCAGTTGCGCCAAATTGCCGAAGAGGTGACTTCGGAAATAGAGAAAGTAAAAGATGTAGCCATTACAAGAGAAATAGGAGGAAGAAACCGAGAACTGAAAGTGGTTTTGGATCCCGATAAAATGGCCGAAAATGGCATCGATGCCCTTGGAATTATGCAAATGATTCAAGCCAATAACGGCAGCTCTCAGTCGGGTAGTTTTGTCAACAAAGATCAGGAATACCTGCTCACAACAGGTCAGTTTTTGTCCTCTTCGGAAGAGGTAGAAAACCTGGTGGTTGGAGTTAATAAAAACAGACCGGTTTACTTAAAACAAGTGGCTTCTGTTCAGGATGGTCCCTCATCCGCTAGATCCTATGTCTCTTTTGGTTACGGAAAAGCCAATGCGAAATTCAAAACAGCCCAATCTGAATATCCTGCAGTTACCATTTCTGTTGGAAAAGTGAAAGGGGCGGATGCAATGAAAATTTCGGCAAAAATTATCGAGAAAGTAGAACTCCTAAAGAAAAATTTGATTCCTAATGAGGTTCATGTTGAAGTGACGCGGAATTATGGGGAAACCGCTTCAGATAAAGTAGGGGAGTTGCTAATGCACCTCGGAATTGCAATTATAGCCGTTACCTTCTTGGTGATGCTAGCAATGGGCTGGAGAGGTGGATTAGTCGTCTTTTTCTCCGTTCCTTTGACCTTTGCCTTGACTTTATTTGCCTACTATTTATTGGGTTATACGCTAAACAGAATTACCCTTTTTGCCCTAGTTTTCGTTGTGGGAATCGTAGTAGACGATAGTATTATTATTGCCGAAAACATGCACCGCCATTTCAAGATGAAGCGATTGCCATTCAAACAAGCCGCAATCTATGCGATAAATGAAGTGGGAAATCCAACGATTCTAGCCACATTTACGGTTATTGCAGCCATACTTCCTATGGCATTTGTATCTGGAATGATGGGCCCTTATATGAGTCCGATGCCAATTGGTGCTTCCATTGCGATGATTTTATCACTCTTTGTGGCCTTGACGGTAACGCCTTATTTAGGCTATCATTTATTGCAGGAAAAAGAAGCTCAGGATCATAAAGTAGCCGAAGGATTAGAAGCATCCTGGGTTTTTAAAATGTACAATAAAATGGAGCGACCCTTCCTGGAAAGCAGCCTGAAAAGAAGATTGCTTGTGGGAATAACAGTTCTCTTATTGATTGGTTCCGTGAGTTTGTTTTTTACCAAATCGGTTTTGGTGAAAATGCTGCCTTTTGATAATAAAAATGAATTTCAAGTAGTAGTAGACCTGCCCGAAGGTACCACTTTAGAGCGCACAGCTGCTGTAACCAAAGAAATTGCACAATACTTATCGACCAAACCCGAAGTGGTGAATTATCAGAATTATATTGGAACATCAGCTCCCATTACTTTCAATGGCCTAGTGCGTCATTATGATTTGCGGGGTGGAAGTAATATGGCGGATATCCAGGTGAATTTATTGCACAAAGAAGATAGAAAACTGCAAAGTCATGAAATCGCCAAAGAAATGCGTCCCGAAATTCAGAAGATTGCCAAGAAATATGGTGCCAATGTAAAAATTATTGAAGTACCACCGGGGCCTCCAGTTTTGTCGACTTTGGTAGCCGAGATTTATGGTCCTAATTATGCCGACCAAATTAAAGTGGCGCATCAGGTGAAAGAGATTCTCCAAAATACGACCGATATAGTAGATATCGATTGGATGGTCGAAGACAATCAAGTCGAATACAAACTGGAAGTCGATAAGGAAAAAGCGATGCTTAACGGTATTGCTCCCCAGCAAATAATAGGGAATTTGACTTATTTATTGAAAGAATATCCGGTTTCGAATTTATATGATGAACATTCCAATGACAATGTAGGTATTGTGCTTTCGCTCGACGACAAAGATAAAACCAGTTTACAGGACATCCAAAACCTCAAAATCAAAGGAAGCCAAGGAAATATGATTCCGATTAGCGATTTGGTAAAAGTAAACAAGGATACCCTTCAGAAAACCATTTATAGAAAAGACCAAAAACGGGTGGTTTATGTAACAGCTGATATGGCTGGTGCCCTAGAAAGTCCCGTCTATGCCATTTTGGGAATGAACGAGAAACTAGCCAAAATGAAAGTGCCAAAAGGCTATAAGGTCAATGAATTGTATATGGAACAACCCTCAGATGAAAGTGATTTTACCGTAAAATGGGATGGCGAATGGCAAATTACTTTAGAAGTGTTCCGGGATTTAGGTCTAGCTTTTATGGTCGTAATTGTTATTATTTACATGCTGATCGTGGGCTGGTTCCAAAACTTTAAAACACCAATCGTAATGATGCTGGCGATTCCTCTTTCCCTAATCGGAATTGTATTCGGTCACTGGTTATTAGGTGCGTTTTTTACAGCAACTTCTTTTATTGGTATGATCGCTTTGGCAGGAGTCATGGTTCGAAATTCAGTCTTGCTGATCGACTTTATCGAAATCCGACTAAATGATGGGGTGCCTTTAAAACAAGCCATTATTGAAGCCGGTGCAGTGCGAACGGTTCCTATTTTATTGACAACAGGGGCAGTGGTAATTGGCGCTTCTATTATCTTGTTTGATCCGATCTTTCAAGGATTGGCCATATCACTGGTGTTTGGAGCTATTGTTTCTACAATATTGACTTTATTAGTCGTGCCTTTGATCTACTATATCGTAGAACGCAAAAAGTGGGAAACGAATTCAGATGCCGATTTAGCTAAAACCGAGGATAAAGAACTTAATAACTAAAAAAATGAAATTACTCATCCTAACCGCAGTCAAAGAATTTGATAAAGACATTATTCAAATTCTTAAAAAAGCAGACGTAAAAACCTTTACGTTCAAAGAGATGAAAGGCTTCAAAGACCTTTCCGAAGAATCTATTGAATCCAACTGGTTTGCAACCGAAATGAATATTAATGAATCGATCTTGTTTTACGCTTTCGTAAAAAAAGAAAATGTAGATTCCGTTTTTGGGCTGATAAATAACTTTAATGAAAAACAAAAAACAAGTTCCCATATTCATTTAGCCGTCTTGAATATTGAAAAACACAATTAAAAAATAAGAAAATGAAAAATAGAATCGTAAGAGCCATAGCAGGAAGTTTTGTATTGATAAGTCTTCTTCTAGCGATATATGTAAATCAAAACTGGCTTTGGTTTACCGCTTTTGTCGGACTTAATTTACTGCAATCCTCTATAACCAAATGGTGTTTGCTTGAAGACATCCTGAAAAAATTTGGAGTCAAAGACTAAAAGTACTCTAGTATACGAATTGAAAACCGAAATGAAAGTTTCGGTTTTCTTATTTTAAAACGGATAACCAATTCCTAAATTAAATACTAGATTTTCACTTCTCCAGGCACCGCTTCCAAAATTAATCTGATTCAGAACCCAGCGCTCGCCACTTGGTAAATACGGTTTTCGTAACGGAAAGGCAAAATCAGTTCGCAATA
>CANEZU010000207.1 GCA_947444255.1 Flavobacteriaceae bacterium
ACCCCAGCTATTTTTAGTGTTGTCATTATAGATTTGTATTTTTTAATTCATACCAATTCCAAGTAGTTTCTTCTTCTAAGTATTGCTCGGTTAATTTCATTCCGATTTTTTGGAGAATTTTATTTGAAGCGGCATTGTTTATATGTGCAGCAGCATGCATTGTATCTATTTTCATTGTTTTGAAACCATAATCCAGCCAAGCAAAACTAGCTTCGGTAGCATATCCTTTGCCCCAGAATTTTTCGTTTATGCGATAACCAATATCGTAAAAATTAAGCTTATTATTTACGGTTTCGGTATTAAATTTTAAACCCGCCCAACCCATTAATTCATTAGTTTCTTTCAAAATAAGGACAAAGCGTCCTATATTATTTTTCTCATATTGGGTTCTAACCATTTCTATATAGGAATATACTTCGCTAATATCTGTTAATGGTTTCCTCCAAAGATAGTCGTGTACCCTAGGATTGCGATCCATTTCAAATAGCGCTTCAGCATCCGATACGCGCATTTCTCTTAAAATTAATCGGTCGGTTTCTAAAATTAGGTTCATGTTATTAAATAAAGGTCTGTCTTTAGAAAATAGCCCTGATCGAAACGGCATCCTTTTGCGCTTATCCTTTGGAGCGCGAAAGATACAGTGTAGAGCAGGATTAGCTTCATGTATTAAACATTAGTATCTTTAAAATTATTCAATCGTGCATAGCGAATCATATTAGTTAACGCTTCGGTATCCAGTTTTGGTATTCGTAGAATAGCATTTAATTCGGTGGTGTCATATTCATTGGCTGCCGCTACGAAATAGGGCTTTAAATGCTTGCCAATACTTTCATAATAGCGCTTTTCAATTGCATTTGTATATTTGAAATCTGCTGTGTTCGGAATTAAACTAAAGTTGGTATAATCGACTTCAGTCATAATGATTTTCAATCCTTTGGCAATATTGAAACTTTCGTTGTTCACAATGTTAAGTTGTTGCATATCGTCTCTTTCAAAAGTAGCAACAATTATTTTGGCCACATAATCAACGGGGATGATATTTAAACCGGTCAAATCATTAACCATAAACCGGATATTTTGCTTTTCCTTATTTGATTTGGCACTAATGTGAAAAAATTTAGCTAGCAGATAGAAAACCATATATTTGGATATATAAAAGTTATTTTCTATTCCTAGCATTTTCCCGCCAATGACACTTGGACGTAGGATTTGATAGGGTAATCCTAGTGCTTTCGATTCTTTAATGACAAAATCTTCCGATTGATATTTTGCACGTTCATAGGCATTTCGATGCTGAGGAATAAAATCTAAATTGTGAAAGTCATTCGGAATTAGTCCATTTCGTTCTCCAGAAGAAAAAGCGGTACTGATGTAAATAAACTTTTTAATATGAGAATGATACCGTTTGAATATGGATTTTGTCAGGCTTGTATTTTCGGTGTATATTTTATCAGCGAGTTCGATATCTGTTGATAAATTAACATATCCTGCGGAATGAATGAAATAAGCGCCTCGAATCTGATTCGAAAATTTATCGGATATAGAAGTCAAATCAGCATCTATGATTTCAATGTATTTGTGGACTTTTTCAAGGCCTAAATCAAGAATTAATTGAGGGGTATAGGGGCTTGATAACAGTTCGTTTATTCTATTTAGGGCTGATTTTTGAGCTTTGTTTCGGGCAATTATAAATAGCTTTCCTGCTGTTCTAGAATTGATAAAAACTTCCAGTATTTCATACATAATTTCGGAGCCTAAAACTCCTGTAGCGCCTGTAAGTATTATTTTCATTAGGATATATTTCAAAAAAAACAAATGTAGTTTTTAAAAATAGACTAAAAAATGTTTTTAAGCTCGAAAAGTGAAAGAAATTCGGATATTATTGATTGCTGTACCTTAGAAATTTAAATCCAAAAATAAAGAGTAAATCAATAGTTTAAGAATGTAGTTCTAAACCAAAAAAAAATCTCTACTTGAGTAAATCTTAAATAGAGAATTGGCAAATAAAATTTAAAAATTAAAAAGTTAAGATGATTTTTCGACTGATTTTATCTGGTTCATAGTCCCTGTTTTAGACAATCTTGAATAGAAAGTAAATGTTTCATCCAATAAGTGAGGGGTATGCCCGCCACGCAAACAGGCCCGATTATAATAATCGGCGAGTTCTTCTTTATAATCGGGATGCACACAATTTTCGATGATTATTTTTGCACGTTCTCGTGGTGCAAGTCCTCTCAAATCAGCTAAACCTTGTTCGGTAACTAAAATATCAACATCATGTTCGGTATGATCTACATGTGGAATCATTGGGACAATATGGGATATTGAATTGAATTCCTTAGAAGCGGATTGCGTAACAAAAACGCTTAAATAACTGTTTCTTGAAAAATCGCCCGAACCACCAATGCCGTTCATCATATTAATTCCTGAAATATGCGTTGAATTTACATTTCCATATATGTCAAACTCAATGGCGGTGTTAATTGAGATTACTCCTAATCTTCGAATTACTTCAGCAGCGTTACTAATATTTTGCGGACGAAGAATCATTTTATCTTTATATTGATCAAAATTTTGAATCATTTTTTTATAACAAGGTTCTGATACCGTTATTGCTGATGCTGAAGCAAAAATCATTTTTCCGGAATCAAATAATTCAAAAGTGCTGTCTTGTAAGACTTCCGAATACATTATCAAATTTTCGAAATTCCCACTTGAAAAACCGGACATGACTGCATTTGCAACTTTTCCGATTCCAACTTGCAATGGCATTAATGATTTTGTCAAACGACCCAGTTCAATCTCATTTTCGAAAAACGACAATAAATGATTGGCAATAGCAGTCGTTTTTGAATCTGCTGCACTTACTACTGCTGCGCTGTCGGGAAGCTCTGTAAAAACTATTCCAACTACTTTCTTAGGATCAATGGTGATGTAATCAACTCCTATTCTGTCGTCGGAAGATTTGATATTTATGACATCCCGATTTGGATATTTTTCATGTAAATAGATATCATGTATTCCTTTGAAATTAAAAGGTATAGAGGTATTTATTTCAATAATAATTTTATCAGCTAAATGTGCAAAAGTAGCTGAATTTCCAACCGAAGTAGTTGGTATAATATTTCCGTTCTCATCAATATAGGTCGCTTCAATGATGGCTATATCTAGATTTGGCAGCTGCTTATTTTCTAATAATTCGGCTGTTTCACTTAGATGTTGGTCTATGAAAAAGACATCACCTTCGTTGATTTTTTCTCTAAGAGAGCTATCAGCCTGGAAAGGCATGCGGCGATATAATGCATTGTTTTTTGCCAAATCCGCATCTGTATTATGTCCTAAAGAAGCGCCAGTAATAAGAGTAATAGCTATGTTTTCAAATTCTGCCTTTTTAGCAAAAGCGGGAAGCACCGCTTTACTATCGCCTGATTTTGTAAATCCGCTAGTACCAACAACCATTTTATCTTTTAAAAAATTTACTGCTTCTTGAGCAGAAATTACTTTGTCTTTGTAACTTTGAAACCGAATCCTATCTGAATGCATCTTTTTGTTTTTTTAGTAAATAACCAAACCATTTATTGTCTTTTTAATAATGGATATTTAAATTAATATCCAATACTTTATTTTAAATTATAAAATTAGTAAAACATAGAGCCAATATATTATTTGTAAAAGACAGATATGTATTCATTTCGGACAGTAAAAATCATTCAAAATGACAGAAGAAAAATATTACATTCATGAAGTGGACTCTGATAGAAAAAGTATTTATTGTCATCATGATTTAATGGGTGAATTACTAATCCCGACTCACAAGCATGATAAAGCACAAATGTTATACACCGAAGGTGGCATTGTTCATGTTATTACACAAACGAATACTTATTATTTGCCAGCTCGTCATTTTATGTGGATTCCAAAAGGAGTTGAGCATAGTATTCATACCAATTCTCAAGATGTCATCATGAGAAATTTATATTTCCCCCTAAAGAAAAACGAGCACCATTTTTACGAAAAGGAAGGCATTTATCCAATTAATGATTTATTACTCCAGATGATGCTTTTCACGAACAGATGGGATGGCAATTTAAATAAAGGAAGTCGGAATTATGATATTGCTAAAGCCATAAAGGCAATTATGCCTACAATATGTTTGAGTAATTTGCCTTTATCCTTGCCGCTTTCCAAAGATATCAGACTAAGCAAAATTTTAAGTTATTTGGACACGAATTTAGGAGAATCCATATTATTTTCGAAAATAGCCGCTCAATTTGGATTCAGTGAACGCTCCTTATATCGTTTGTTTCAAAAAGATTTAGAAATGTCATTTATTCAATATCTAAGTATTCGGAGGATTATAAAAGCTATTGAATTATTACTTGAAAAAAAACTTAGTGTTTCTGAGGTAGCTCTGGCGGTAGGTTATAATAGTGTTCCAACCTTTAGCAATACTTTTTTTAAAATACTTAGACAACGACCTTCTGATTATACAAATGG
>CANEZU010000208.1 GCA_947444255.1 Flavobacteriaceae bacterium
AGTACTTCCAACAATAGAAGATTATCCTGGGGAATGGTATATGCATATCTCCTATGCCGAAAATGCGTCGGTTATCTATGAACATTCGCTGCATTCTATTTACCGGACATCAGAAGATGATAATACGATGTGGATTAATGATTTTAATAAAGGGGTTTGGATTCAATGTAAAATTAGAATCAATACGGAGGATTCTACTTTTTATGCCGAAGTACAACCCAATGTGAATGACAGAGGAACGGTTACGATTACTGAAGGTAGAATTGAAAAAGGGGCCGGAGTATCAAAATCAGGAACTGTAGTTGATAAAATTTATTTTAAAGCAGAATTCAGCTATGATCCAGGTAAAATTTTGAATTATGAAGGGATTCGAAATACGGGTTTGAATGAAGATAAATATTAATCGGGTTAAAAAAGGGTAAGAGGTTAGATGTTTAGAAAGGGTTAGAGCTACAGCGTATAATTTGTGGAAGATGCTATGCTATTTTTTATAAAAATGTTAAATAGAAATAAAAAACATTGAATTTTACTTAAAGTAAATTAATTTTGCCGTGAAACTTCTCTTTATTAACAAGAAAAATAATACAAAATTAGATACCATTCAAAAACAAGAAATGGGTCATTTCTATTTAATGCTACTAAAAATGCAAAATAGACGCGACCATTTTAGTGCAGCGAGGGTTATGCAAGAAGTCTATACGGTAGCGCTTTTTAATAAATTCTTAGAAGAATACCAAGAGAATTAGGTTTTGCAGTTGTCCCCAAATTAAAACAAATACCCAAAAAAAAAGAGTAGTGGTTAGAAAAGTAATTTTTTGTCACTAAAACAAAATAGAATAATGAATCATTTATTAGAAACGAAGGGCGAATTGCACGATTTAATTCAGTTAAAGCTTTTAAAAGCGATTAAAAGAACTCAATTATTACAGGAGGAGTCAGCATCTAATACCGGTTCAGAAGTTCTTGATGAGTTAGAGAATTGCGGCCTAGAGATGAGTACAAGTCAGTTATCTGCGATCAAGAATTATGTACTGAAAGAACTGTATGAGGAAATCGAAAAAACAATAGTTCCAAAAATAGTTGAGAGTGCTGCAATAGATGAGGATCGGTATAAAGACTATGTTGCTTTATCCTTTGACGGTCATATAGAAATCATTAAGCCGGTGGATATTTTGTATTGTATGTCGGAATCTAAGAAGACCTATTTCTTTTTATGTAATGGAACTAAAGTACCTTCTACTATAGGTATTGGTGAATATGAAAAGAATATTCTTGATGCTCACCATTTTTATCGCATTCACAATTCGTATTTGGTCAATTTGCGCCATGTAAAAGGAATTGTTGAAAAGGAAGGCAATCATTTTTGCGAATTTGAAAATGGTTCATTGATTCCGATTTCTAAAAGGAAAACTAGTGTTTTTAAGCGGCATTTAAAGTTGAAGATATAGGGGTAGGGAGCGGTTAGAGTTTATAAAAGTTTAGCCGTTAGTATAGCCGCTGCCTAACGGAAAACTGAGATGTTTTTTCGTTAATTGTTGTTTTAGGTATAAAATTCAATCAACATTATAAAGGGATTTGCACTCCTAAATTATTTTAAAAATAAATACTTTAACAATCAATTTTTCTTATTGTATTGTTGTTTATAAAAGGCTGTGGACTATATCCAGAGCCTTTTTTCGTTTCCAATTCTGTTAGACATCATTTTGTGTTAATTGACTGATTTGATTGCTATTGGGGCATTTGATTCTTGTTTTTCTCCATTTTATAATCTCTCCATTTTAATATTCTACATTAAAAATTAAAGCTGTATGATCACACATTTACTATTCTTAATTACCGGTTTTTTTGGTTTGTTAACCTTGGTAATTATCTTTAATAATTATAAATTTAATAGGATGATGAATCTTTATCTGATTTTTATATTCCTTTTAGTTTCAGTACGGTTTTTGATGAATGGTTTTCTTTATTTTGGATTTATACTTTTTTTAAAAGAGTATCATCTGAATTTCAATAAGTTTTTAGTAGTCATTATTCCCAGTTTTTATTTGTATTTCAAAAATTTGATAGTTAATAAGAAAGCTGTTTTTATAAAGAAAGATTTGCTTCATTTTATTTTTCCAATCCTGTTTGTATTCACGAATATTTATATTTCAAATGCCAAAAATTGGGATTCTATCCCTTTTCAACCACTGTTTTTTTGGATATTATTCCTTTTTTGTTTGCTGTATTTTTTGCTGGCATTTCAAACATTAAACAAAAGTATCTGGAATACGAGTTCAGGGGCAAGAATTAGAAGTCGGGAGGAGAAACTCTTGTATAACTGGACCCTTTTTCTTTTTGTATTACAAATCATTAATACGATTCGAATTCTGATAGCTCTTTATGTGGAACATTCCGATAGTTCTATTGCAATTGTAGGAGAGCAGTTTCAATGGGTATCTGTGCTAATTTGGATCATCATTTTTATTAGAATAGTAGTTTCGCCAGAAATTCTTTATGGTTATACCGTATTAAATACTAAAGTAAGAACCTATAAATTCAAAGAAACAAAATCGGAAAGCCATTGGAATATGGAATCCAATTCAAAATTAATTAGCATTCCCGATTTAAAATTAAAAGAAAAAATTGAAGAAAATCTCGAAAATTACATTAGGGATATTGAGCTGTTATCGTTAGAATTTAGATTGTTTAAAGATCCTAAATTTCTGATATCGGATTTGGCTAAGAAATTATTAATTCCAAAAAGTCATATCAGTTATTTATTCAAGTATCATTCTACACTCTCTTTTTTTGATTTTAAAAATAAGCTTCGAATACGGGAATCTATACGTTTAATGGAATCCGGTTATTTAAAAGCAAATACTTTAGATTCTTTGGCACGGGAAATTGGCTTTGCCTCTTACAATCCTTTTTTGCTCCATTTTAAAAAAACAGTTGGTATTTCACCACTGAAATATGTAAAGCAGTTGAAGTGATTTGGGTATTGGGCGTTAGGGATGGACAGTAGCTTATTCAAAATAATTCTATAAATCAATTAAAACATAATGTTAATCTATTTATTTTTTTTTAATTACCGGTTTTTTTGGTATATTGACCATAGTAATACTCTTAAAAAATTACAGCATTAATAGGATGATGAATCTGTATTTGATTTTTATATTCCTTTTAGTCTCTGTTCGTTTTTTCTGAATAGTTTTATTTATTTTGGTTTTTTGAGTTTTTTAAAAGCGTATCATCTTAGTTTTTAATCGTTATTATACCTGGTTTTTATTTGTATTTTAAAAATTTGATAGTTGATAAGAAAGCTATTTTTATACAGAAAGATTTGCTTCATTTTATTTTTCCAATCCTTTTTTTAATAGTAAATATATATGTTGTTAATACTACTAATCCTAATCCTAATTCATTTCATTATCATTTTGTTTTTTATTTAATTTTATTTCTCTATAATTCGACTTATTGTTTTCTGGGTTTTCTAATACTAAATAAGAATATTTGGAATATAAAGAGGTGTTCCAGAACTAAAAGTAAGGATGAGGTGGTATTGAATAACTGGACTCTTTTTCTGTTTATTTTGCAAATCATTAATACTATTCGGCTATTGATCTCACTTTATGTAGAATATTCCTATAATCATTTTTATATAATAGGCGATCGTTTTCAATGGATTACCTCCGTAGTATGGATTGCAATTTTTATTAAAATATTAATATCGCCAGAAATTTTGTATGGATATGAAGTGTTAAGCACAACAGTTAAAGCTTATAAATTTACAGATTTATCAACCCATAGCGAATGGGTTTTTGAATCCAATCCCAATTTAATTACAGTTAAGGATCTCAAAATGAAGAGAAAGTAGAAACCAATATGGAACATTATATTGGTGCTATTGAGCGGTTGTCCAAGGATTTTGAAGTTTTTAAAGACTCTAAATTTCTATTATCGGATTTAGCCAAAAAACTTATAATTCCAAACAGTCATCTCATTTATTTATTTAAATATCATTCTAAAATATCCTTTTTTGATTTTAAAAATAATTTACGAATTCAGGAATCCGTTCGGTTAATGGAATCCGGACATTTAAAAACAAATACTTTAGATACTTTGGCACGGGAAATGGGATTTGAGTCTTACAATCCCTTTTTAAACAATTTTAAAAAAATTGTTGGAATTTCCCCAATAAAATATATGAAACAGATTAAACACTGATCCTTTTCAAAATTAGTACTTAAGTTTAAATTTGTTCTATTGGCTGTATTTTTTTTCATAAATATTTGAATTTAAGATATTCGATCTACTTCTTTTTTATGGATTATGCTTCAAAAATACCCCTTTGTAAGTTCAAATCACTTCTGCATTAATCCTTTTCCCCTCGCTTTTTAGTTGGTTTATTACGAAAAATAGACCGTACTTCTTTTAAGATAAATTATTTTTCACTGATGTGCAAAAATGACTCACTGATTAGGATGAATACCTGTGATTCCAGGTTTTGTC
>CANEZU010000209.1 GCA_947444255.1 Flavobacteriaceae bacterium
GAAAATAACGTTACGCAGCAAGCGACAAACAACAATCAGAATCAAAGCAGACGATTGATTCAGACCGATTATATTTTGCCTCTAGGCAAGAACGCTCAGTTTGAAGCGGGATACAAAGGCGATTTTAACGAGCTCATGACCGATTATAATGTAGGAAGTCTTGCTGCTGACGGATCGATAACAAACAATGTGAATTTGACGAATAAGTTGCAATACAAAGAGCATATCAATGCGCTTTATACTCAATTTGGATCTAAAATTAATAAGTTTTCTTATTTATTTGGAATGCGATATGAGAATTCAGACATCAATATTAATTTATTGACAACCAATGATTTCAATACCAAGAAATACTATAATTTTTTCCCGAGTGCGTTTTTAACCTACCAAATCTCAGATGCGAGTTCGTTGTCTCTTAATTACAGCCGAAGAGTGATGCGTCCGCGTTCAAGATTTATTAATCCATTTGTAAATTATTCGAGTAATGTGAATTTATTTCAGGGAAATCCGGATTTAAATCCTGCTTTTACGGATGCCTTTGATTTGGGATACATGACGAAATGGGATAAAATTACCTTTTCTACTTCGGCATATATTAATGAAACAAAGGATGTTTTTCAATTTGTAAAAAGACCTACTGGAGATGTAGTTTCCTCTGTCGTTAACGGGCAAACGGTGGAGACGACTGTTTTAGTAGCCATGCCTATCAATTTAGCCAAGGAGAATCGTTTTGGATTTGAATGTAATATTAACTACACTCCCTTCAAAAAGTGGCGTTTGAATGCGAATTTCAACTTCTATGAGAGTAAAATTAGCGGGGCTTATTCCTACAAATTATTAAATTCAAATGAAACTGTCAATGAGATTTTTGACCGAACTGCCCTAGGTTGGTTTTCCAGAGTTTCATCAAAAGTGAGTCTGCCTTTCAAAATTGAATGGCAAACTAATGCCATGTACCGTTCGGCTCAAAATACCACTCAGGGTAGAAGCTTGGGCGTTTTGTCAGCCAATTTAGCCTTTAGCAAAGACGTCTTAAAAAGTAAGGGGACCTTAGCTTTAAATGTAAATGATGTATTCAATTCCGATAAATTTAAAATCAATACCTTTTTGCCAACCGTAAATTCCTATGTAGAAATGCAAAGAAGACCGCGCCAGATCAATCTTTCGTTTACCTACCGATTCAACAAACAAAAGAATGATATGGAAAAACAACCCAAGAAAATGCAAGGTGAAGGCGATATGGATTATCAGGGTTAGTCTGAGGAGCTAGAACTATTTCTTTTATACTCAGGAAATAGAGCATTCCTAGTAATTGCAATCCATAATTTGAATACCTTTTTTAATTCTAAAAACCCTTCTGTTTAGTTGTAAGCAGGAGGGTTTCTTTTTATTCGAAAGTAAGGATGACAATAATTAAATTATAAAAAATAAAGATTTACTACGAAAATGAATAAAATAAATTATAATATTATGAAATATTTGCACGCTCAATTTGAAAGATAACAGAGCTGAAGTCCAAAATGTAAATCCCGATTTCGTGAAGAAAAAAATATACTTTAAAAGTTATCGGAACCAAGTAAAATAAAAAACAAAAAAGCATGTCCATACTGATTTTAATAGCTAGTATTCTCTTATTATTGATCTTGATATCGGCACTAAAACTCAATGCTTTTATAGCCTTGATTGTCGCTTCTTTTTTTGTAGGGATTGCAAAGGCAATGCCCTTCGCAGATATTATAAATGCGGTTCAAACGGGAATTGGAACTACCTTGGGTTCTTTGATTCTGATCATTGCCTTGGGTGTAATTCTGGGAAATATACTTTCCGATACCGGTGCCGCCCAACGAATAAGTTCCGTAATGATTCAGACTTTTGGCATCAAACACATCAAATGGGCCATGATGATCACTGGCTTTGTCGTAGGGATTTCGATGTTTTACAATGCCGGTTTTATCATTTTGATTCCTATGGTTTTTGCGCTGGCCAAAACGACCAAGCAGCCCATTATCTATTTAGGGATTGCCATGGCATCAGCACTTTCGGTTACCCATGGTTTCCTGCCACCACATCCTGGACCCACTGCTATCGCAGTAATTTTCAAAGCCGATATTGGCCGAACCCTGATCTATGGATTAGTAGTAGCCCTTCCTGCTTTGCTATTTGCCGGAATTGTTTTTCCCGAGTTTACTAAGAAAATTATTGCTAATCCACCCAAAGGATTGTTCGAAGCCAAAACATTCACAGAGGCCGAAATGCCCTCTTTTGGAATTAGTTTACTAACTGCTTTGATTCCTGTTGTTTTTATGGCTCTGGCTACAATGAGCCAATTCCTATTAGCGGCCGATGCTCCGCTTCGTCATTTTTTGGAATTCCTAGGGAACCCAACTTGTTCGATGCTCCTGGCTGTAGGTTTTGCAATTGTTTCCTTAGGAATCCTACGAGGCCGAAAAATGAAGGATATGATGGATAAATCCAATATAGCACTAAGTTCTGCCACCATGATCATACTGATAATTGCCGCTGGAGGTGCTTTTAAGCAAGTCCTAATTGACAGTGGAATTGGCACTGATTTGGCCGCTTTATTTGAACAATCCACTTTATCTCCATTATTTCTAGGCTGGTTAATCGCCACTATTATTCGCATTGCTTTGGGTTCAGCCACAGTCGCTGGTCTAACCGCAGCTGGAATTGTTCAGCCTTTGGTCGCCAGTTCGGGTGTTAGCCCTGAATTAATGGTCTTGTCTATAGGCGCTGGAAGTTTGATGTGTTCCCATGTCAACGATACTGGTTTTTGGATGTTTAAAGAATATTTTGGCCTCAGCCTAAAAGACACTTTTAAGACCTGGACGCTCATGGAAACTATTATTGGAATCATGGGGCTCATAGGGGTATTGCTTTTGAATTTATGGGTGGGATAGATCGATTAATTAGGAGAATATAAAAATATGGAAAACAGCTATATTGGAATAGACATAGGAACTTCGGCCACCAAAGCCGTTTGTTTTGACAGGAGCGGTACAGTAGTGCGAGAGTGCAGTCGCTCCTATGAAATGCAGCATCCACGACCGGATTGGAGTGTTCAAAATCCTGAGATTATTTTGGCAGCGGTTCGAGAATGTATTCAGGAAATCACCCTGGATAATACACCTGAATTCATCAGTTTCAGTTCGGCCATGCAATCTTGTATCGCTATCGATCGGAACGGTAATCCCCTTACTGATGCCATGCTCTGGGCAGATAACAGAGCGCATGAATTGGCAGAACGATTAAGAGGGACGGAAGAAGGCCAAATTTTTTACACGAAAACAGGCATTCCTATACACTCTTTTTCACCAATGATTAAAATAGCTTGGTTGAAAGAACAGGATCCCTCGATCTACAGTCGGGCCTATAAATTTATAAGTATTAAGGAATACATTTGGCATCAGCTTACGGGCGAATATGGGATTGATTCGAGCATGGCCTCTGGAACAGGATTGATGAATATTCATACGATCGAATGGGATTCGGATATTTTAGATTATTTACAAATAGGCGCGAAGCAGCTTTCTCCTATTGTGAGTCCTACGCATCTAAAGAAAGGACTAGATGATAATTTCACCTATATTATTGGTGGAGGCGATGGGGCATTAGCCAATCTCGGAACGGGAGCCATGCAGGAAGGAAATATGGCCCTGTCAATAGGTACCAGTGGAGCCGTTCGCATCCCCGTATCCCAGCCTTTTATCGACCCAGAGATGCGCACCCAGTGCTACCATCTCATAGACCATCAATACCTGAAATTAGGAGCCGTAAATAATGGCGCTATTGTTTTGCAATGGCTTAAAGAATCCCTTTTAAAAACCACCGAATCTTTTGACGAATTGTTTGAGCAGGCCGAAACTGTAGCTCCAGGATCCGAAGGATTGCTTTTTGTACCCTATTTATTGGGAGAACGAGCGCCTATTTGGGATGCTGCTGCCCAGGGAACCCTATTGGGAATCCGAATTACACATAGCAAAGCCCACCTTTTTCGGGCGACCTTAGAAGGGATCTTGTTTGGTTTATTCAGTGTCACGGAACTTTTACTAGCAGACCCTCAAAAAAGGAGGGAAACGATTATTAGGGCCAGTGGTGGCTTTGGCAAATCGGAACTTTGGTTGCAGATGGTGGCTGATATTTTCGGAATGAAAGTGATAGTCGCTGATACTATAGAAGCCTCCGCTTGGGGAGCAGTGCTGTTGGGATTCAATGCTCTTGGCCTTGATTATCCCACAGAAAAAGGGATGGGAAAATGCTATCTGCCCAATCCAGATCACGAAGCTGTTTATAGTAAGGGTTTTGAGCGATTTAAAAAAATATATCCCTTACTGAAAGATTTGAATTCGGAAGAAACAATCCTTTAAATACTAAGTTAAAAGCACTTATTACCAACCCTCGTTAAAACCATCCTTCAATGCCATTTCGTATTTTTCGAGATCAAATTGATATAAATCAGGCGCTTTATGGGCA
>CANEZU010000210.1 GCA_947444255.1 Flavobacteriaceae bacterium
CAAAAGAATTTCTTTTGACTAATTATTGACTTAATAAAAACTTACCCCAAAATTAATAGTAAGATTTAGAAAGTGTTTGAAAGACAAAAGATTAGTCTTAAACAAACCCTTGCTTAATCACACTTGTATTTAAGCAAATGTTAATTAAAAATATACTAAAATCAAAAATTTGAGTTAAAAATAATAAACTTTATGTTAAAATTAACATTTTTTAAATTAAATAAAATTTAATCATTATTCGATTTTGTGATTTTTAATACAAAATTATGCCTCAAATAGGCTATATATTTATTAATAATGATTAAAAAATTGATATTTAGTTAAAATAAAAAACATAGCATTATTCTTTCAAACTGTTTTTTTATTTAGGTTTTTATTAGCAAGTTTGTGTATAACTAATTCAACAAATTTAATATGAGATCAAAATTCAAATGGATTATTACGCTTTTACTAGCGTTTTCAATGCAGTTTTCATTTGCTCAAGAGAAAACGGTAACAGGAAAAGTGACTGATTCGTCAGGATCTTTACCCGGTGTAAATGTTGTTGTGCAAGGAACAACACGAAGTGCTCAAACTGATTTAGATGGTAATTTTTCAATCAAAGCTTCTACTGGTGAAAAATTGGTATTTACTTTTTTAGGATATAAATCCCAAACTTTAACTGTAGGTGCTTCCAGTTCTATTACAGTAAGACTTAGTGACGATGCAACTGCCTTAGAAGCCGTTGTCGTTGAAGGATATAATATCACTAAAACTAAAGCTAAATCAAATGTAGCTTCTGTAACAGTAAGCTCAAAAACTATTGAAGCCAGACCAAATGCCTCATTTATTCAAACCTTACAGTCACAAGTAGCCGGTTTAAATATTAGCACAGGTTCGGGACAGCCAGGAGCAGGCAGCCAAGTAATCATTAGAGGTGCTGGATCCGTAAACGGAAAAGTAGAACCATTATATGTTATTGATGGTATCGCGCTTAATGCAGACAATTTTAGAAGTTTAAATCCTGATGATATCGAATCTATATCCGTTCTTAAAGACGCAGGTGCCACCTCTATTTATGGTAACAGAGGGGCAAACGGAGTTATTTTAGTTAAAACTAAAAAAGGAAGTTTCGAAGCTCCTTTAGCTATTCGAGTTACTTCAACTACTGGTTTCACAACGCTTCAAAAAACCAAATACAATTTGATGAATTCTCAGCAATTGTTGACTTTAGAAAGATTAAAAGGAGCAGGAAGAGGCGCTACTGGTGGTATCGGTGGAATTCCATTAACAGATGCCGAAATAAATGCTGCACCTAACACCAACTGGACTGATTATTTCTTTAGAACGGGTGTAACCCAAAATCAGGTGGTTAGCTTCACTGCTGGTGGCAAAAACGTATCTTCTTTTACTTCACTTGGTTATTTTGACCAACAAGGGATTCTTGAAAATACTGATTTAAAAAGATTCAGTTTTAGAAGTAATATTTCTGGAAAAAGTGACAATAACAAATTTAATTATACTACTGGTGTTTCCATTAACTTTTCGAGACGTAATGAGGCAACCTCATTAGGAACTGGTGGAATCAATCAGAACTTTGTAATTGGAGCAAACAGTGGCGCACCATACTTATCTCCTAACGATTATGTAAATAGTACTCAATTGAATACAGATTATAGAGCCGGTGGAACTTTACTTCTAACTCCTTTGATGCTGGTAGATAAATTAAAAACATTCAAAAACACGCTAGACGAAATCAAAGGCTTAGTTAATCTGGATGCTAATTACAAAATTACCAATGATTTAGTATTAGGTACCAGTTTAGGTATTGATTTTACTCAAGGAACTTCATTTGCTTGGCAAAGCCCAACTGCTTTTAACTCCCTTTTATTTCAAAACGGAACAGAGGCTATCGGTACGGAAACACAACGATTTGAAAGAGATTTATCGATCAATTCCAACACCAGGTTAAGCTATAATAAAACGATCGAAAAACATAGTTTTGGCGCTTCTGTATTTACAGAATACATCAAAGCGCATTTTGATTCCTTTCTTTTTCAACAAAGAGGTTTAAATCCAAAAACAACTTCTCCAGGAGGAGGTACAGGTTATGTACTTGACAATCCTAATAATGATTTCAATGTACCACTTGTTAGTGCCGCTTCACTTAGTACTGGTTTATTTTCATATTTTGCTACAGCCGATTATGATTATGATAGTCGATTTGGTTTTGGCGCAACTGTTCGTAGAGATGCCTCTTCTAGATTTGCACAATCCAACCGATGGGGAACTTTCTATTCCCTAAGTGGTCGTTGGAATATAGACAAAGAAGCCTTTATGCAAGGATCTATTTTTGACGCTTTAAAACTAAGAGGATCTTATGGAACTAGTGGTAATCAAGATATTAGTAACGGAACCTATCTCTCACTAAATTCAACTCGAGAATTATACCGAAGTGGTGTAGGATATGGTGGAACTCAGTCGTATGTAATCAGTCAATTGGCCAATCCAAATTTGAAATGGGAAACCATAAGCCAAGGTAATATTGGTGTCGATTTTGAAATGTTTAAAAATAGATTTCAAGGATCCTTAGATATCTATAAAAAGAAAACTACCGATTTGTTTTTACCGGTAAACATCTCTGCCATAAACGCACAAACTGTTCTAAATTCTAATTTTGGTTCGATGCAAAATGAAGGACTTGAAGCCAATTTTGCCTATGACCTTCTTAAATCCAATACTGGTCTAAACCTTACTTTAAGATATAATGGAGCTTGGAATAAAAATAGAATTTTAGCTATTTCAAACGCATCTGGTTTTATTGATAATGGATTATCTATTGTTGGTGAAGGCGGTTTGTTAAACCAATTTTTCTTGGTACGTTATATCGGAGTAAACCCAGCTAATGGAAATCTTTTATTCTTAGATAAAGCTGGAAACCCTACAGAAACTCCAGACGCAGGTGCTGACAGAGTAGCAACAGGAAAATCTGCTGTCCCAGTAATTCAAGGAGGTTTTGGACTAGATGCTAACTACAAAGGTTTCTTCCTATCTGCCCAATTTTCTTATGTAACTGACATATACCGTTTTGATTACGATTTAGATGGATTACAAGACCCTACCTCAATTGGTATTTTCAATCAGTCAACCGATATGTTAAGAGCCTGGACTCCAGATAATAGAATCACAGACATCCCTTCTTTATTCTTTACCAATGCAGCCCAAGGAAATGCATCTGACCGCTTCCTAAAAGATGCTTCTTATGTTCGATTGCGATTTGCTAGTTTTGGTTATGATTTTCCAAAAAAATTGTTAGACAAAACATTCTTGAGTAGCGTAAAAGCCTTTGTTCAGGCCGAAAACTTAATAACTTGGTCAAAATGGAGAGGTTGGGACGCTGAAAGTTCCCGTGCAAATGATCAATACCAATATCCAACACCTAAAATTGTTTCTATAGGTTTACAATTAGAATTTTAAAAAATAAAAGATATGAAAAATTGTAATATAATTATATTCCTCTTGATAGCTACCCTTTTTTCCTCTTGTGAAAATGCCATCGAGATTGTTCAGCCAGGCGAATTAGGTCCTTCGGTAACATTTGAAACGGTAGGCGATCTACAATTGGGCTTGAATGCTGTCTATGCTGCTATTCCGGGAGAAAACGAAATCGCTTTCAGTACTGTTTTTACAGATGAAGTAAGTATTGGTTTTGCTAACGGAGGTCAGGGATTAATTGGTGGTGAATACGGTTTCGTTTTGAATACTGGTTCCTTTGATGCCGCTTCAATTTGGCTATCTAATTATGCCATGATCAATTTTGCAAACAGAGTGATTACTGCTGCCGCTAACATCACCCCACTTGCCGGTCAGGAAGCTGCTTACAACAACATTATTGCTCAAGCACATATTTTAAGAGCCTATGGTCATTTTAAATTATTGACTTATTTCTCTACTGATTTAACAAACAATGATGCTTTAGGAGTTATAAAGGTAGATTTTATACCTAGCACTGATCAACAATTGCCGAGGAATTCGAATGGGGAAGTATTTGATTTAATAAATACTGATCTAGCATTTGCATCTTCTCTAACAACTAATGCAGCAAATACCACTACAAGAACCTTTGTTTCAAATGATTTTGTAAAAGCATTTAAAGCTCGTATGGCGGCTTACAGAGGAGACTATACTACAGCAGCTTCTTTTGCTGATGAATTAATAACAGCTTATCCTTTAACAGCGAGATCAACAACTGTAGCCAATCAATCCACATCACCTTATTTATCAATATGGTCTGATGTAGCAATTACTTCGGGTTCTAATGAAGTGATTTTTAAATTGGAGCGTGTACTAAATAATGCTTTAGTAGGTGCTATTTGGGCATCCGTAAACAGTACTATTTCTGGTTCTCCATTTTACGAGATGAGCACTTCTTTGTATAATTTATTGGATAATACTAATGACATCAGAAGAAGAGCTTTTGTAGAACCAAGTTCGGATATC
>CANEZU010000211.1 GCA_947444255.1 Flavobacteriaceae bacterium
CTAATTTCCGGCTATTCTGAGGTTGTTTTGCTACCTTTAAAAAAGTAATTACGCACAAAGTGTTTTTTCTTTGTTCGCTACTTATTGTTAATTACATTCAGCCGAATGTTTATCGCCTCTCTCTTCTTTGAACTCAAACCAGCATAAGTAATTTGAGGAAACTGTGAATATTATAGAATTACCTGTGCGCTAATCTCTAAATAAAAAGCAAATGAAAGCAACTATGAAAGGTCTTGTTTATGGAGGCCCCGGAAAAATTGAACTGAAAGAAATACCTGTACCCAGTATTGAAAAGCCTACAGATGCTTTGGTTCGCGTTTTAAAGACCACGATTTGCGGAACAGATTTGGGGATTTTGCATGGTAAAACGCCTACTTGTAAGCCTGGCACTACTTTGGGGCATGAAGGCGTTGGCGTTATCGAATCTATAGGAGACGGAGTTCGAAATTTTAAAAAAGGAGACCATGTGATTATTTCCTGTATTACTTCGGATGGGACTTGCGAATATTGCAAAAAGCAACTCTATTCTCATTGTGAAGACGGTGGCTGGATTTTAGGGCATCTTATTAATGGAACCCAGGCTGAATATGTTCGTATTCCACATGCTGATAACAGTTTGCACTTGATACCTGCAGGGTCTGATGAAGAAGCTTTGGTTATGTTGAGTGATATTTTACCCACCGGACATGAAATTGGGGTACAAAATGGGCAAGTTAAACCTGGAGATACCATTGCTATCGTGGGCGCTGGTCCTGTTGGGATGTCTGTATTACTTACTTCCCTGTTTTATTCTCCTGCCAAAATCTATATGATCGATTTGGATGAAAATCGATTAAAATTAGCTCAGGATTTTGGTGCTACTGATATTATCAATTCAGGCAAAGAAGATGTTGTTAAGAAAATCCTATCAGAAACAAAAGACGGAGTTGATGTCGCTATTGAAGCTGTTGGAATGCCCGCTACTTTTGATCTCTGTCAAAATATAATCAGACCGGGAGGCTATATTGCTAACGTAGGTGTTCATGGTAAAAGCGTGGATTTACAACTTCAAAACCTCTGGATCAAAAATATTACCTTGACCACTGGTTTGGTTAATACGAATACTACTCCTATGTTATTAAAAACAGTTTCCTCAAAAAAAATAGATCCGAAAAAGTTGATAACACATCATTTTAAACTAGAAGAAATTCTGAAAGCCTATGAAGTTTTTGGGAATGCATCTGCAGAAAAAGCCATGAAAGTAATTATCGAGCCTTAACTGTTGCGCCTTACCATTTAATTTTAGATATAAAACCCGTCTTTCTGTAATTGTTAAGACGGGTTTTTTTATGTCCAAAATAGGTTGGATTGCGTTAGTTTTCAACAAAGAATTAAGCTTCATTTGCTTTTTTTCAGTTCATTCAGCAACTCTAACATATTCACCACAGCAGAAGGTGCTATAAGGCTGTATTGGCAAATAATCGACCGCAAGAATACACGACATTGGTTACATAACCTTCTCTTACATCTACTCGAGGCGAAAGCAATGGGTCTTTAAGTCATCCGATTTCCTTTGAAGGATCATCAAGATCAAATAGAGAGGCCCTTTATTTAATATATACTAGCGATTCTGACTTTTCTATTAGTTCTCCTATTGGTTCAGCATACAGCCCCTTCCTTTTTAGAATTGATTCCACTTTTTGGGCGGCCTCTTTTTTGACAGCAATCAATAGTCCGCCACTCGTTTGTGGATCACATAAGATCAGTCTTTGCTTTTCATTCTCAATAGTAAGTTTGTGACCGTAGCTGTCCCAGTTTCTTAGGGTGCCTCCAGGGACGCATTTTTTATCGATATAGTCCTGTATCTCATTGAAGACAGGCACTTTGCTGTAATTAACAATAGCAGACACCTTGCTTCCTTCGCAAACTTCCAGTAAATGGCCCATGAGACCAAACCCGGTTACATCGGTTAAGGCGGTTACTTCTTCCATTTCGGATAGCTCCAATCCTACATCATTTAAAATGATCATCGAATTCGTAGCAATGTCTTTGTGTTCGTCTTCTAAAAGGCCTTTCTTTTGTGCGGTAGCTAAAATTCCGATACCCAAAGGTTTAGTTAGATAAAGGATACTTCCGGATTCTGCTTTGTCATTTCGTTTTAAATTCGAGATTAGAACTGAGCCTGTAACTGCCAGTCCAAAAATAGGTTCTGGATTGTCTATACTGTGACCACCGGCAATTATTATTCCAGCATCAGCGCAGGCCTTTCGACCCCCTTCCATTACCTGAGCAGCTACTTCAGGGGCTAATTTATCAATGGGCCATCCCAGTATAGCAATCGCCATTAATGGTTTTCCACCCATGGCATACACATCGCTTAAAGCATTAGTAGCTGCAATCCTTCCAAAAGTGAAAGGGTCGTCTACAATAGGCAAGAAAAAATCAGTAGTACTTATGATACCTGTTCCGTTTCCCATGTCGTATACCGCAGCATCATCTCTAGTATCGTTCCCCACTAAAAGCCGGGTGTCTTCTGTTTTTGGGCTATTGGATTCTAATATTGTAGTTAAGACTTTTGGTGATAATTTGCATCCGCAACCAGCACCGTGACTATAACTGGTTAGTTTTATACCTTCGTTCATTTTCATTAATTGAGTGCGTTTATTAAAAAACCGGCCGTTTCCTCGGGATTGACGGTAGGAGTTTCGAATTCTAGAATTCTATTATTTTGTCGTTTTTGTACTCCTTTTAAGTAGTATTTATCATAATACAAAAGGGTAATTTCTACCACTTTTTGGTAATTTCTTTTTTCAAGCTCTTCATGCGCAAATTTGGCATTATCGTATCCAAGCCTTTTGGTGATTCGACTAATAGCCTCTGCTAATTTATCATGGCTAAGACCTGCGTAAGTGCTAAGCAGGTGTTTTGTTCTTTCCTCCAGCGGAACGTTTAAAAAATAGATTGGCATCTCTATCATTTTAGTATAAAACGCTTCAGGAATCACTAATTTTCCAATCAATCTACTTTCGTCTTCTATCCATATGGGTAGCTCAGGATTTAAGCGCTGCAGTATGGAAAACAGGTTGTTTTCAAATTGCTCCGTTGTTGGCTGTGGCGGAAGGTCTATCCCGCCAAAAGCCGAGCCTCTATGATTGGCCAATCCTTCCAAATCAATCACTTGTTGTCCTTTCTTTTTTAAAGAATGAAGGATCTCCGTTTTACCAGTGCCGGTATATCCGCCTAGAACTTTAAGATTAAAGGGTCGCTCCAAGAATTGAAGCACATAATTGCGGAACGCTTTGTAGCCTTTTTCAATGACATACACCTTTCGAAAACCATGCTCGATAAGATGATCAGCGAAAGCATTACTTCTCATTCCCCCGCGCCAACAATGTACAGCAACCTCTTTGTTAGGTGCAATTGCGAGAGCTTTACTTACGAAATCATTTAGTTTGGGTTTTACATATTCAAACCCAATTTCAAAGGCTCTTTCTTTTGATTCTTTTTTGTAAGCAGTGCCCACTACTGCCCGTTCTTCATCCGTAAATAATTCGAGATTAGTAGCCATAGGAATATGTCCTTTAGCAAATTCTCCCGGCGACCTCACATCAATAAGTGGTACATGCTTTAAATTTTCGAAGTAGAAGTCTACGGAAATGATTTGTTTCATTAGAAAGTATGTATAATCCGTCAAAGATACCCTTTTACTTTTTTGTTTCGGTTGTTAAAGCGGGACGTTTGGCACTTTGGGCAACCCTCCAACCGGTTTCATAGATCCACTTTGTCATCTTAGTCAATTTTAGATAGTCAATTTTATCGGGGCTATCGAAGGGAGTATGGTAGTCGGGGTGTAATAAGGTGGTAAAAAATATTGCCGGAACATTAGCTTGGGCATAGGGAAGATGATCGCTTCGGAAGTACCAATTCTCTGGGTGATCTGCAGCATCCCAGGAAGTATCTATTTTGAAGTTGACACTACTTTTATTAGCCGCTAAAGTGATTGCCACCAGGTCGGAAGAATTAAGGTGCGGTTCTGTTACGCCCAATAGGGCCGCGGAATCCGGTGCATTGCGCCCTATCATATCACCATTTAGAACAGCCGCTATGGAGGACAGTTTAACGGTGGGATGGCTGACAAAATAGCGAGAACCCAATAAACCCCTTTCCTCCGATCCGTGCCAAACAAATAAAGCCGATCGCTTGGCGGGTTGTGTACTCCACGCACTTCCTATTGCCAGCATCGCTACCGTAACGGATGCATTGTCATCAGCGCCGTTCCAGATCGGATCACCTTTAACAGCAGGTCCTTCTCCGTCATGGTCTTGGTGACCGCTAAATAAGACATATTCCTCTTTCAATTTAGGATCGGTTCCCTCCACCTTTGCAATAACGTTAACGGAAGGGTAGTCAAAATTCTCTACTTTCAAATTCGTTTTAAAATAAGCGCCTTGTTTGGAAAGTGAATTCTGTAACTGCTTACTTGCCAAGATAATCGGC
>CANEZU010000212.1 GCA_947444255.1 Flavobacteriaceae bacterium
CGATCCGTCAGCAGCAAGACTTCCTACATTATAATCGGTCATGAGCTCGTTAAAATCGCCTTTGTATCCAGCTTCAAACTGAGCGTTCTTGCCTAGAGGCAAAATATAATCGGTCTGAATCAATCGTCTGCTTTGATTCTGATTGTTGTTTGTCGCTTGCTGCGTAACGTTATTTTCTTGAGTCCGAATAAAATCGGTTATCGTGGAAGCATCGTCATCTCTATTTTGCGTTACCGTAGCATCAACCGTCAATTTATGTCCTTCTTTCTTGAATTTTTTGGTAAAATTGGTCGTGTACTCAAAATCATTAGTTTTAGTCATTTGATTGTTGATCCGGTTCCGAACAAAATTATTGTTGGTTTCATAATTGAACAAAAGCACATTATCCGGACTCAAGCCTTCATTTTTTCGATAGGTTATAGCATTAGACCAAGTCAGGGTTTTGTCGAGATATAAGTCCATTCCAACGGTATAATTGTATCCTTTTCGCGCTCGTTCTCTGTTGCTTCTCTCATCGATCGATTTTTGAATACTACCGTCTGGATTTAAATAATCGGAATTTACAATTCCTTTCGATGTCGCTTTATTATCTGTGTATCCCAAAGTAGAAAACAAATTGAAGTTTTCTGTTTTGTAATTTAAAGTACTGGTGAGTCCATAATTCTGAGGACTCCCTATCGTCGAAATGATCGATCCATTAACACCCTTACTTTTTCCTTTTTTCAATACAATATTTATAATTCCTGCACCACCTTCGGCATCGTAACGCGCTGATGGATTGGTAATCACTTCTATTTTATCTAAAGCATCAGCGGGAATCGATTTCAAGGCATCCGTGGTATTGATGCTATTTGTAGGGCGGCCATCAATTAAAATTCTTACGTTTTCATTCCCTCTTAGACTTACATTTCCGTCGGAATCGAGGCTTACGGAAGGCACATTTCCCAAAGCATCCGAAGCCGTTCCGCCTTTGGTCGTCAGATCCTGACCTACATTATAGATTTTTTTATCTAATTTGATTTCGACCCCCGATTTATCGGCTTTAACCACTACTTCATTCAATTGTGAGGCATCGGCTTCTAAATAAATCGGACCTAAATTAGTATTTCCCTCTAGCTTCATTTGTTTTATTTCGGAAGATTTAAATGAAATAAATTCTATTTTGATGGAATAATTACCTTCTAAAACCGGAATATCAAATTCGCCCTTGCCATTGGTTATTCCACCGGTTTTCATTTTTGGATTCCGTAAGTTGGTCAAACTTATCGTTGCATATTCTAAAGCTTGTTTGCTTGTTTTATCTAGAACTTTACCACTTAATTGGTATTTTTTTAGACCAGCGGGTGCTTGCTGTGCAATGCAGAGAAGGGAACTAAAAAATAGTAAAAAGGCAAAGGTGAAATGTAATACTGTTTTTAACATTTTAATTGAATTTAGTATATTTATTTAAGAATTTAGAATTAGTGATTTTATTGTTTTTGATCTTATTCGGGGTCTAAAAAGAGAGCGAATTATCGCAGCGAATTGGTATTAATAAAGTCCTGAAAAGCGGGCTTGTATTGATCGGAAACCGTAATGCGATGTTCTTTGATTATGATTTGACCCCGCTCAATAGCTTCAATACGGTCTAAAGCAATAATATAGGAGCGGTGTACCCGCATAAATTTATCGGCAGCGAGTTCTTCTTCCAATGCTTTTAAACTCATTATAGTAAGTATGGGTTTTGGATTGTCTTTGATCCAAATTTTGACATAGTCTTTTAGACCTTCAAAACAGAGAATGTCAGCTAGCTTTATTTTTAGTTGTTTATAATCGGATTTGACAAAAAGAAAATCCTTGTTTTCCGACTTTGCTATTTTAGAATTATGAACTAATTCAAACCATTCCTTGGCTTTGTTGGCAGCGCTTAGGAATTCGGAATAATCAAATGGTTTAAGTAAATAATCCAAGGCTTCTACCTTAAATCCCTCAATAGCATAGTGGTCGAATGCTGTGGTAAAAATAATCCGACTCGATTTAGGTAGTACTTTTGCCAATTGCAGACCTGTAAAATCAGGCATTTGAATGTCTAGAAAAAGAAGATCTACTCTTTCCTCATTCAGATAATTCAGGGCTTCAAAACCACTACTGCATTTTCGCACTAATTTTAAAAAGGGCGTTTTAAGCACATAGCTTTCTACTAAGTGCAGGGCCATGGGTTCATCGTCAACAATTAAACAACTTAGTATTCGTGACATTTGGATTGGGTATTAAAATGAGTTTCTTTAAATTTTAGAATGAATCTGCATTACTTTTATAAATTGATGTCCAGCTGCACTTGGAATTTATCCTGGAGGACTGTTCTTGAAAAAGTATAATTTCCAGGATACAGCAGCTCTAGCCGCTTTTCTAGATTATCCAATCCTATTCCGGAGCCACTTTTATCCGTATCGGCCTTAGGCGAATTATAATTCTCGTTATAAAAACGAACGCTCTGCTGGCTTACGGTCATTTTAAAAATGATTTCGGTATCCTTATCTGCCGAAACCCCATGTTTAAAAGCATTTTCTATCAAGGAAATAAACAACAAAGGCGCAATTTGCAAATCGGTTTCTAAATCTGGGAATTCATATTGAACCTGAGTATTGGGCGACAATCGGAGTTTCATCAACTCAATATAATTGAGAATGAAATTGATTTCTTTTTTTAGACTCACCCGCTCGTGATTGGTTTCGTAAAGCAAATAGCGCATTAATTTCCCCAAACTGTGAATGGTTTGTTTGGCCGTTTCTGGCGAAATATCGACTAGGGAATAAATGTTATTCAAGGAATTAAAAAAGAAATGGGGCTGCAACTGATACTTTAGATGTTGCAGTTCTGATTGGAGTTTTATGTTTGTGGCTTCCTTGCGCTCTTCTTCGGCTTTGGCCCATCGTTCCGAGCTCTTCAAAGCCAGTGAAAAAATAACCGGTACTATAAAAAATATCGTTTCCAGGTAGATGAATATTTTTTGCGGGGGTTTATGAAATTCTAATTTATTTGGATGAATAATAGTCGAGAAAAAGAGTTCTTTAATTTCTGAATTCAACCAAATGAAGACTACTATTATCAGCGCATTCGAAAAGAAATAGACTGCTTTCGTATTGAGGAAAAGGAATTTTGGAATCAGTACAAAATAATTCGTATAAAAAAGAATGGCATAAAAACACAAGGGCAGGGAGGAATAGACTATTGTTTTTTGGAAATTTTGATCGTGACCCGAAGAAAGCAAATACGGAAGTACAAACAAAACCATCCAAACCATCAGATGAGAAAACACTTTTGTCGATTTACTTTTTAGAAAATTCATTTTAATTTTATTAAAGGCTTTTTTTAGGGTGCGATTTCGTGGGCTGAATTTTAAAAATGCATTCCCCCGAAACTACTAATTTGATGTAAATTTAGAATTGTTAAAATTATAAATAAAATAGAATAGATTAACAAACTAATTTCACCTCTATAAAGTGCTATTTAATAGACCAAAATAAAAGGTTTATTCTAAAAATGGCTTAATCGAGATAAGAAATAGGAAGTTTTGTAAAGGTATTTTTAGTTTTCTAGAATTTAAACTCCTTATCAATAATGGCCAAAGAGGGTTCTTCTTTCGGTTGAACAAACAAACGGTAAACCAAAAAATAGCGTATTTATTATATTTTAGTTTATTTTAATATCACTGCTAACTGACTGAACATACTCTAAAGGAGCAGTACCCATAACATCTTTAAAGCTGGTAAAAAAAGTATTATAGGAGGCAAATCCAACAATATGGGACAAGGATTCAAGTGTGTTTGATTTTAAATAATCCTGATCTATTAATTGGACCGCATCTTTAATTCGGACAATTTTTTTAAAATCAGAAAATGGAATTTTAGAATAATATTTAAATAAAAAAGTTAAATGACTTTTTGATATATTTAATTGTAAAGCCAAATCGCTTAATGAAAATTTAGGATCTCGAAAATAAGAAGTTTGCGTTAAAGCATTTTCAATAGAACTAATATAGTTTTCGATGTTTTTATTTATTTTATCGTTTAATTGTAGGTCTTGTATATTCGTAATACCAATTTTCTGACCTAATTTCCATTGTGAAACTATAGTGCTGCTGATCTGTTTTTTTTCACCTAATTTGTTCAAATAATAATAACCATGAAGTATTTCTGGTGTAGTTAACATTTTAATAAAAATAAAGAGCCATAGAATTGCGTTAAGTAAAATAGCATATTCCCCTGTTACAAAAACTGCTGATTTATCCTCCATAAACGTAGAAATAATCATCCGAATTAGAAGTAGATTTTCTAATAAATACAAGAAATTTGACCAGTTTCTGATTACATTATTATGTTTTATAGCAATTTCTAAAGCCCCTCTTTTTATCCAAATGTGTTTCTTGAGTTTGAGAAATACCAATACATCGTATACTAGAACATAGATAA
>CANEZU010000213.1 GCA_947444255.1 Flavobacteriaceae bacterium
ATAGCACTTTCAACAAAATTAGATGGTATTGGTGCAGCCCAGCCTCCCATTGCAATATTTAATAAAAGAAATTGTTCTTTATCAAATGGCCAAGTACTCGCATCTTTTACAGCGGGATTATAAGTATAATAAACGACATTATCCAATAGAAATGAAAGTTGGTTTGGTGACCAATTCATAGAATAAACATGGTAGTTATTGGCTAAATCGGAAGCAACTGTACCTCCAAAGTTTACAGAACTTCCTGAAGAAGAGGGCGTATGTAAAGTACTTTGGATGTAATTAACGGATTGACCGCCAAAAATACCATGCTCCATAATATCAATCTCCCCGCAAGCTGGCCAATTTGTTGTTCCAAAATTGGTATCAAAATAGCCTCCCGTTTCATTTATATTTTTTCCAAGCATCCATATCGCAGGCCAGCTTCCGGCTTCAATCGGTAATTTGGCTCTTACATCCACACGACCATATTTATAAGCAAACTTTGAGTTTAATCGCGCTGAAGTATACTCCTTTGTAACCCCCTGAGCAGTATAGGTTTCTTTTTTGGCTACTATATTTAAATTTCCTCCTGTAACAAATGCGTTAGAAATACTATTCGTGTAATGTTGCACTTCGCCATTAAACCAGCTACCCCCTGCAGGTAATTGGGTCTGTTGAAACCAATTGTTAGAATTAATAGATCCATTGGCATCAAACTCATCCGACCAAACTAAATCATTATAAACAACATCTACTTGTGCAATACAAATTTGACTAAAAAGAATAAAGTAAAAGAGAAGTTTATTAAGGATACTAATTTTCATGTAAGGGTTTTAATTATTATACCTACAAAAATATTCATTATAACAACTTTGATAGCAATATAAATTGATATAAAAACTATACAACAGCAATATTTCGAGTGTTTAATCAAAAATTATATTAACTAAACCTATACAATTTCAAAAAAAGTATTAATAGTTAATAGCCTAAGAATAGATTTCGACAATAGCCCCTACCAAAAAAAACCTCCCTTATTTCTACCTTAATGAATCAAAATTTTCGAAAAATTAAATAACATTGAGGTCTAACTTCGGTAGGTTTTATTCAATAATTGCTAAAGTTATTTTAGGAGGAGACATAGAACTTACTTAGGGGATACTAAGGGATTGTGGTACCCTAGCAAAACAGGTAAAAAAATATTCCCAGGTTTTTAGCTTGCTATTTAATCCAAAGTAGCAACCCCTATATCCTCAAACAAAAAATAATATTCAATCTATTTTAATTTTTAAGAAAAATAAATCTCGAACAATTCCTATCCGAAAAAAAGCGATTCCAAAATCCATTTTATTTATATTCTAAAGATGCAATCCGCTATTTTCAATCTTTAAATTCCTATTTTTGCTCCTATAATAATATTACATCTTTAATTTATGTTGATCATTGGAATTGCAGGAGGAACGGGGAGCGGAAAAACAACCGTGGTACATCAGATTATGAATGAATTACCACAAACCGAAGTGGGTATAATTTCTCAAGATTCCTATTATAAAGAAAACCACAACCTGAGTTTTGAAGAGCGGGCTCTTATTAATTTTGACCACCCCAGAGCCATCGATTTTGACTTGTTGGTATCCCATCTCAAAGAATTAAAGGAAGGAAATAATATAAACCAGCCCATTTACTCCTTCATCACACACAACAGAAGCGATGATACTATCTTTACACATCCCCGAAAAGTGATGCTCGTTGAAGGTATTCTGATCCTGGCACATCCCGAATTAAGAGATTTATTTGACGTAAAAATATACGTCCACGCTGATTCTGATGAACGTTTAATCAGACGTTTAAAAAGAGATATTTCGGAGCGGGGCAGAGATTTAAACGAGGTACTGAACCGCTACCAAACCATGCTCAAACCAATGCACGAGCAATTTATCGAACCTACTAAAGCCTTTGCCGATATCATTATTCCAAATGATAAATACAATACAGTGGCCATTGATGTAGTCAGAGCTGTAATTAATCAAAGAATTTTATAAAATAATACGTACTTTTATCGCTGATTCGAATTCAAAAGTGAGTACCTACTTTTTTAAATATTCATAGAAGACATTCAGAATGTGAAGAGTAGAAAATAATTATTAAAATGAGTAAAGCATACAAAAATAAACCTTGGTTTAAATTCCTAAGCAATAAATATGTTTGGGTACTCTTATTTTTTTGTACTTGGATGCTGTTTTTAGACAATTATTCCTATTTCGATCATCGGATTTTAAATCATGAAATTGACGATCTTGAAAACAATAAAACCTACTATCAAGAAGAAATAAAAAAAGATGAGGGCAACATTAAATTGTTGAAAAACCCTGCTCAAATCGAGAAATACGCTCGTGAAAAATACTTCATGAAAAAGGACAGCGAAGATATTTACATCATAGAATTTGAAGGAGACACTCTCAAAAATAAGGACAATGCAAAAATCACACATGATGAGTTCCCTAAATAACCGGATTATTAAAAAAAAACCGAATGTCAAATAATTTATTCCAAGAATTTGAACCCATCTCCTCAAAACAGTGGAAACAACAAATCCAATTTGAACTTAAAGGGGCTGACTATAACGACACTTTAATTTGGAATTCACCAGAAGGGATTAAGGTTAAACCTTTTTACCACAAAGACGAATCGAATATTCCTTATCCGGTACATACAATAGCATCCGAATTTAGAATATGCCAGAATATATTCGTCCATGATCTTGAAAAATCAATTTTTAGAGCTATTGACAGTATCAATCGTGGCGCTGATAGCATCCGTTTTACCATCGAGGATGAAAAAACAAATATCAAAAAATTATTAGAAAGTCTTCCTCTTGATAAAATAACGGTTTACTTCGATTTGTCTTTTGTCTCAATCGATTTCGTAAATACAATTCAATCAATAGCAAAAGAAAAAAAAGCAGTACTATTCTGTAATCTGGATCCCATAGGTCATTTAGCCAAAGAAGGAAACTGGTTCACCGCCACTGAAAAAGACAACTTTGAGTTATTGAATAAACTTTCAAATGATAACAATGAAGCTTCTTTAATCGCTATCAACGGTAGCCTGTATCAAAATGCTGGGGCCAATATGGTGCAACAAATAGCCTATAGTTTAGCACATGCCAACGAATACCTAAACCGAATCCCCCTAATTAACAAACCTATTGTGTTCCAACTTAGTGTAGGCACAAACTATTTCTTTGAAATTGCTAAACTTCGAGCATTGCGTTTGCTCTTTAATTTGATTGCCAAAGAATACCATCCCGATTTAAAATGCCACCTGCTCGTTGCTCCTACTAAAAGAAACAAAACTTTATACGACTACAACGTAAACATGCTGCGTACGACAACCGAATGTATGTCGGCTATAATTGGTGGAGCCGATGCGATTGCCAATTTGCCCTACGATGCCCTATACCATAAAGACAATGAATTTGGCGACAGAATTGCTCGCAATCAATTACTAGTCCTCAAAAATGAAAGCTACTTTGATAAAGTGAATAATCCTGCCGATGGGAGTTATTATATCGAAAGTCTAACACAACAATTAGCTGAAAAAGCACTCTCCTTATTCAAGGATATCGAAGCCAACGGTGGATTTCTGAAACAATTGAACGAAGGAATTATTAAAAGAAAAATCCAGGAAAGTGCCGATGCCGCCCAAGAATTGTTTGATTCTGGGAAAGAAGTTTTATTGGGTACCAATAAATACCCAAACAAAGACGACCGAATGAAACACGACTTAGAATTATTCCCCTTTTTGAAGGTGAAACCAAGAAAAACCCTGATTACTCCTATTATCGAAAAACGACTGTCGGAGAAAATCGAACAGGAAAGACTAGAGAAAGAAGAATAAATACAGCTTCAATACCAAACCCTTTACAATCCAAATAAAACGTTTCTAATAGTCAAATTCAGGTTTATAATGATAAGAAAAAATATTCAACATTTACAACTGACTAAACCAGAGGTAAATACCGCAAATAAATCGGCCCAAATAGAGAATTCTGATATTGAAAATTTTAGTACCGCAGAGGGAATTGAACTAAAGAAAACCTATTCTGCCCAAGATATAAAAGAACTTGAACACCTTGACTTTGGGGCCGGATTCGCTCCTAACCTCAGAGGCCCTTATGCTACAATGTACGTTCGTCGTCCCTGGACAATCAGACAGTATGCTGGGTTTTCTACTGCCGAAGAAAGCAATTCCTTTTACAGAAGGAATCTTGCTGCTGGACAAAAAGGTCTTTCTATTGCATTTGATTTACCAACGCACCGTGGCTATGACTCCGATCACGAACGCGTAGTAGGTGATGTCGGAAAAGCAGGTGTTGCCATAGATACTGTCGAAGATATGAAAGTATTGTTTGACCAGATTCCGTTGGAAGAA
>CANEZU010000214.1 GCA_947444255.1 Flavobacteriaceae bacterium
AGATAGAGAACGCTATTTGATAGGCGGAACGGTGGAGAATACGGATTCAAATACAGCGATTAAACTTGATGAGCGCTTGGTTTTGAATTATGAAGATTGGAATATGAATTCCGATAACCGAATCGAATTGGGAAAAAATGGAATTCAAATACAGGAATTGGTTTTAGAGAATGGGGGAAATACTATTAGTATTAATTCAGAATCCGAAATAGCAAATGCTCCCTTGCTTGTTAAATTCCGAAATTTCAAGATTGAAACCCTGGCTGGTCTGATCGAAAAAGATTCTTTAATTTTAGGTGGAACAATAAATGGAAATGCTCGAATTCGAAATATCAAAAGCAGTCCATTATTTACAAGTGCATTAGAAATTTCCAATTTCAGTTTCAATACCGATAGCATTGGGGATCTTAGTATTCAAATTAAGAACGAAATTGCCAATACGTATCAGGCGGAAATATTGCTCAGCGGTTCCGACAACAAACTAGGATTGCAGGGAACTTTCAATTCAAATGACGGAGAATTTGATTTGGATTTAAATGCAGACCGACTGAATATGAAAAGCATTCAGCCTTTTAGTTTGGGAAATCTAAGCGAAAGTAGCGGTTTCCTTTCGGGGAAATTCAAAATAAAGGGAACAGCCAAAGCGCCTGAAGTTTTGGGAGATTTAAAATTCAATGCTGTTGCTTTTCGTGTAAAAAAGCTCAACTCCTATTTTAAATCAATTAATGATAAAATAGAGATTAGCAATAGAGGTATCCGATTCGATACTTTTTCAATAAGTGATACGAGCGAAAATATTTTGGTAGTTGACGGACTTCTAAAAACCACTAATTATTCAGATTTCGGATTTGATTTAACCATCAAAGCAGATAATTTCAGGGCTTTGAATTCGGAGGCCAAAGACAAGGAATTGTATTTTGGCGAATTGTACCTGAGCAGTCGTTTGCTGATCAAAGGGGATCTGAATCAACCTATTGTAGAAGGGACTATCAAGATTAACAAGGACAGCAAGTTCACGGTTATTTTACCGCAAAACGATCCTTCAATAGCGGATCGAGAAGGTATTGTTGAATTTGTAGATTTGGATCATCCCCAAATTAGTAAGCGAATTCTATTAGCTGATTCTTTAAATAAAACAACGATAAAAGGCATTGATGCTTCGGTAAATATCGAAATTGACAAAGAAGCTGCTTTGAATATGATTATTGACAAAAGCAATGGCGATTATATCAAGATGCAAGGAGAAGCCAGACTGAATGGGGGAATTGATCCGTCGGGAAAAACGACTTTAAGTGGCCGATATGATTTTAGTGGAGGAACATATGAGATGACCTTCAATCTTTTGAAAAGGAAATTTGATATCAAAGCAGGAAGTTATATTCAATGGACAGGAGAGCCAACAGCTGCCGATATGAATATTACCGCTATTTATAAAACCGAAACAGCGCCTATCGATTTGGTCAGCAACCAAGTTGTAAATGAAACACAGGAAGTACGTAATACCTATAAACAACGGATTCCATTTGAAACTGAACTGTATTTAAAAGGGGATTTAATGCGTCCCGATATCCAATTTGATATTGTCTTGCCTAAAGGAATCACTAGTGTATCGAACGATATCATCCAAACGGTAGAAACTAAACTGGCGCAATTGCGTCAGGAGCCAACGGAATTAAACAAGCAGGTTTTTGCTTTGCTCTTGTTGAATCGCTTTGTAGGAGAAAATCCATTTTCAAGTGATTCCGGAAGGACAAGTACCGAATCGCTCGCCCGACAAAGTGCCAGTAAACTACTGTCTCAACAAATGAATAATTTGGCTGGTGATTTAATTAAAGGTGTAGCTCTGAATTTTAATTTGGATGCAAGCGAGGATTATTCTTCCGGTAATTTGGATAATCGTACTGATTTGAGTGTGGGATTATCCAAAAAATTATTGAACGATCGATTAAAAGTTACTGTTGGAAGTTCCTTTGGATTGGAAGGCCAAGAACGCGCCAATCAGGAAACCAATACTATTGCGGGTGATATCGCCGTGGAATACCAACTATCAGAAGACGGAAAATATAGAGTCCGTGCCTATCGAATCAATCAATATCAGGTGGCTTTGCAAGGTCAGGTTATCGAAACGGGAGTAGCTTTTGTGATTACTATGGATTACAACCGATTCAGTGAGTTGTTTCAAAAGGCCAAAAAAGAAAGAATAGAAGTTAAAAAGAAAGAAACCGACAGCAAAAATGATTAAAATGCGAATACAACATACAAGCGCGATTCTAGTACTTCTGTTTTTGGTTTCCTCCTGCAGCAACACAAAGTATTTGTCTGAGGGAGCATTACTTTATTTGGGGGCGAATGTAAAAGTTGAAGATTCGCTGATTTCGAATGCGGAAAAGACGAAATTACAGACCGAATTAAAAGAATTGCTGCGACCAAAACCGAATAAAAAAATCGCGGGTTTAAGGGTCAAATTGTATTTGTACAATTTGGCGGGACAGCCCAAGAAAAGTAAAGGATTCCGTCATTGGTTGCGAACGAAAGTCGGAGAAGCTCCAGTGCTTTATAGTGCTGCCAACTTGGATTTCAATCAAAAAGTGCTGCAGAATTATGCCGAAAACAAGGGGTATTTCAAAACTACAATCCGTTCTGAAAGCAAGCAAAAAAATAAGAAAGCTAGAGCAAGCTTTACGATTCGTCTGGAGCGGCAATTCAGAATAAAAGGGGTCGAATTTCCCACCGATACCACCAAAGCTTTGGAGAAAAGTATTGCTAAAACCCAGGAGACGAGTTTTCTTAAAATTGGTGAAGCCTATGATTTAGATAAAATAAAAGCCGAGCGAGAACGGATAGATGCCAATTTAAAAGAAGAGGGCTATTATTATTTCAGTCCTGATTATCTAAAAATTCAGGTCGACAGCACGCAAGGAAACCATCAGGTGCAATTGATTGTCAAGCTAAAAGAAGAAACGCCAGCCTTGGCTAGAAGGGTATTCCGTATCAAGGAGGTGATTGTATATCCCGATTATTCCATCAATAGCAAAGAAGAGCTTGTAACACATGATTCACTTGCCAAGCCTAGCGATTTATTGATCATCGATCCTGATAACACTTTTAAAGCGCGTGTTTTTGATCGGGCATTATTTTTCAAAAAAAACGATCTTTACACGCGTACGAATCATAATTTATCCTTGAATCGATTGGTCAATTTGGGTACATTCAAATTTGTAAAAAATCAATTCAAGCTAGTAGATTCGACTAAAAACTATTTGGATGCCTATTATTATCTAACTCCCTTACCTAAAAAAGCAATTAGTGTAGAAGTATTGGCCAAGACCAATTCGGCCAATTATACGGGTACCGAATTGAATGTAAACTGGAGCAATAGAAACACCTTCAGAGGCGCTGAATTATTGACTATTAGTGCTTTTGGCGGATTAGAAGTTCAAATGGCTGGGCAAAACAGGGGCTTTGATGTTTATCGTGTGGGAACAGAAGCTAATTTAATTTGGCCTCGAATTATTTCACCCCTAAGAATAAGATCCTCGAATGCTTATGTTCCAAAAACAAAGGCAAGCCTAGGCTATGAATATCAAAACAGAGCACAATTGTACTCTTTAAATTCCTTAAAAGCTTCCTTTGGCTATTTATGGAAAACGAATATTCACAAAGAACATCAGCTGAACCTCAGCTCTATTAATTTTGTGAGTCCAACCAATGTTACTGATTTATACGAAGCGCAAAGAGCAGCAAATCCAACTTTAAATGCTGTTATTGCAAAACAGTTAATTTTCGGCCCTAGCTATTCCTACACCTTCACCAATACGATGGAGATGGCACGAAAAAATACCTTTTATTTTAAAACGGGTATTGATTTAGCGGGGACGATTACCGGTTTGGCTACCAATGCAAATATTAGAGTCAGGGATACGGTTAGCGTACTGGGTGTCCCTTTTAGCCAATTTGCAAAAGTAGAAACCGAATTTCGACATTATTTAAAAATTAATGACAAGCTACAATTGGCGAGTAGAATTGATGTGGGTGCGGGTGTTCCCTACGGAAATTCGGCTGAAATCCCCTTTATCAAACAGTTCTTTATTGGCGGAACCAACAGTATACGGGCTTTTCGGGCACGTTCCATAGGCCCTGGTACTTTTAATCCATCCAGAGATGCAAATTCTTTTTTACCGGATCAATCTGGTGACATCAAACTGGAAATGAATACTGAATTGAGAGCGAAACTTTTTGGTATTGTTCATGGAGCCCTGTTTGTAGATGCCGGAAACATTTGGTTGGTCAATGATAACCCACTTAAACCGGGTGCCCAATTTTCGGGAAAATTCCTCAACGAATTGGCTGTAGGAACCGGTGTTGGTCTGCGTTTTGATTTATCCTTTTTGGTATTGCGAACTGATTTTGCCT
>CANEZU010000215.1 GCA_947444255.1 Flavobacteriaceae bacterium
AGATTTCAACGTTTCTTCTTCCTTTTTCAATTACATTTAAAGTTACTGCATCTAAATCAGAACCAAATTTAGCAAAAGCTTCTAATTCACGAAATTGTGCCTGATCTAATTTTAAAGTACCAGCTACTTTTTTCATGGATTTAATTTGTGCATTTCCACCAACACGAGAAACCGAAATACCTACGTTAATTGCTGGACGAACTCCAGAGTTAAACAAATCTCCGTCAAGGAAAATCTGACCGTCTGTAATCGAAATTACATTCGTTGGAATATAAGCAGATACGTCACCAGCTTGAGTTTCAATAATTGGCAAAGCAGTTAATGAACCACCACCTTTTACTATTGATTTCAAGGTGTCTGGCAAATCATTCATGTTTTTTGCAATCTCATCATTTGCGATTACTTTACAAGCTCTTTCTAATAAACGACTGTGCAAGTAAAATACATCTCCAGGATAAGCTTCACGTCCCGGTGGTCTTCTTAATAAAAGAGAAACCTCACGGTAAGCAACAGCTTGTTTTGATAAATCATCATAAATAATTAAAGCAGGACGACCTGAATCTCTAAAATATTCTCCAATAGCTGCACCTGCAAAAGGAGCATAAACTTGCATTGGAGCTGGATCAGAAGCATTAGCTGCAACAATTATTGTATAAGCCATTGCTCCTTTTTCTTCTAACATTTTTGCAATTCCTGCAACGGTAGAAGCTTTTTGACCAATAGCAACATAAATACAGAATACAGGTTTTCCTGCATCGTAGAATTCTTTTTGATTCAAAATAGTGTCAATACAAACAGTAGATTTTCCTGTTTGACGGTCACCAATAACCAATTCACGTTGTCCACGACCTACAGGAATCATAGCATCTACTGCTTTGATACCCGTTTGTAAAGGTTCCGTAACTGGTTGACGGAAGATTACTCCAGGAGCTTTTCTTTCCAAAGGCATTTCGTATAAATCGCCACCAATTGGACCTTTTCCATCAATTGGAAAACCAAGTGTGTTTACTACGCGTCCTACCATTTGTTCTCCTGTTTTCAAAGAAGCAATACGTTGCGTTCTTTTGGCAGTAGAACCTTCTTTAATTCCTGTTGATGGCCCTAAAAGTACAACCCCAACATTATCTTCTTCAAGATTTAAAACGATCCCTTCAAGTCCGTTATCAAATTCTACTAATTCTCCATATTGAACGTTAGATAAGCCGTAAACACGAGCAATACCATCTCCAACTTGAAGCACAGAACCTACTTCTTCTAATGTAGCACCCGATTCAAAACCTTCTACTTGCTTTCTTAATATTGCTGAAATCTCAGCAGGTTTAATTTCCGCCATAATTATTATAAATAACTAGTTACTTAATTCTCTTTTTAATACTTCTAATCTGTTGGCGACAGAAGCATTATATTGCTTGTCTCCTATTCTCAAAATAAATCCTCCTATTATCGAAGGATCTACAGTATTTACAATTGTTACTTTTTTATCTGAAAAGATTCCTATTTTAGCCAATATTTTAGCTTCCATATCCGAATCCATTGGAACAGCTGTAGTAACTTTGGCTACTTCAACTCCATTCTGAATGTCAAATAATTTATTGTATTCTATAGCAATTGCATCTAATATTTCAAATCTTTTGTTTTCCAATAATAAATGAAACAAACTTTTAGTAACCTCATTTACGGAAGCAAAAACCTCTAAAATCACATTTCTTTTAATGTCTGTTTTAATAAGTGGATTTTGAATAAAAGAACTCAATTCTAAATTACCGTTTATAGTCGTTGCAATTAACGCCATATCAGAGCTCACTTCTGATGATACTCCTTTTGAAGAGGCGATCTCTAAAATGGCTTTTGCATAACGAATTGCTGCTCTTATTCCAGACATATTAGTTTAATTTAGCATCGCCTAACATTTTTTCAACCAATTTAACTTGGGCTTCTTTGTTAGATAATTCGTCTTTTAATAATTTTTCAGCAATAGAGATTGATAAGCTTGAAACTTGGGATTTTAATTCTGCCAAAGCAGCATTTTTTTCTCCTTCAATAGCCGCTTTCGCTTGTTCAATCATTTTCAATCCTTGAACTTGCGCTTCATTTTTAGCATCAGCTACCATTTTCTCTTTCATTTCACGAGCGTCTTTCAACATAGAATCACGTTCTAATCTCGCTTCTTGCAAAATACGTTGGTTATCTGCTTGAAGATTTTGCATTTCTTCTCTAGCATTTGCAGCAGAAAGTAATGCATTTTTAATTCCTTCTTCTCTATCATTTACTGCATCAAGAATTGGTTTCCAAGCGAATTTTTTTAATAAGAATATTAATCCAACAAATATTAAAACTTGCCAAATAAACAAACCAAACGAAAAATCATTTATTAACTTATCCATTATATATAATTATAAATTTTTTATGTTTTAATTTTAAAAACAATAGTTACAACCAACCGTTGCAACTATTGTTTTTTTAGTTTTAATTAAGATGCGAATAACGCAGCGAAACCAATACCTTCAATAAGTGCAGCTGCAATAAGCATCGCTGTTTGGATTTTTCCTGAAGCTTCTGGTTGACGAGCAATAGCGTCCATTGCTGAACCACCAATTCTACCAATACCTAAACCTGCTCCGATTACAATTAATCCTGCTCCTACAATAGTTGGAATTTGCATAATATATATATTAAAAATTAAACATTCTTATTAATAGTCTAAAGTTGTAAAATCTAATGTCCTAAAGCCAAGCTGACTTTTAAACTTTCGACCTTTAACTTTCGACTAATGGTGAGCTTCGTCGTGATGATGCTCTTCATTTCCTGCTCCAAAATATAGTGCAGATAACATGGTAAAAATATAAGCTTGCAAAAAAGCAACTAATATTTCAAGGATAGAAAGCGCAAACGCCAATCCAAAAGATAAGGTGCTTCCAATCCAGCTTTTAAAGATAAACATTAAACCAATGATACTCATCAAAACTACGTGACCAGCTAACATATTAGCGTATAAACGTATCATTAATGAAAATGGTTTGATTATTGTCCCTAACAATTCTATAGGTGCCAAGATAAATTTCATAGGAGTTGGCACACCTGGCATCCAGAAAATGTGTCCCCAATAATTTTTATTAGCGGTTAAAGTTGTAATGATATACGTTAAAATAGCCAATGATACTGTGATAGCTATATTTCCAGTTACATTAAATCCTAGCGGCATTAATCCTAGAATATTAAGGAAAAGAATAAAGAAAAATATAGTAAGCAAATAGCTCATGTATTTTTTATAATTTTTTTCTCCAATATTTGGAATTGCAATTTCATCCCGTACATACAAAACAAGAGGTTCGAAAATACGTCCTAATCCTGAAGCGATTCCATTATTTTTAGCATATGATTTTGCTAGACTCGTAAATAAGAAAAACATAAACAGAGAAACTAACAATATACCGATAACACTTTTGGTAATAGAAAAATCTATAGGCCTGCTATTTGTTGGAAATCCATTTTCTCCTTCTGTTAATTCTCCAGAAGCAGCTGTTTTATATATTTTTTCGTGGTGTAACACATAATAATTTCCGTTTTGCTCGGCAACTTCTTCACCATGATGAAATTTTGAAGAAGAAAAAACTTGCAATCCATTATCCCAAAGAATGATAGGTAACGAAAAACCATAATGTTCACCAGTCTCTTCATTTACTGAAAATGTAAAATCATGCGCATCTAAAAGGTGATGATTGATGAACTCTTTAATTTTAGATTTTACGTCTGTAGGTTCAGCCTGTTTTTCAACACTAGTTTCCTCTGCTGCATTTGGTGCAATTTCAGTTTTGGCAGTAGTAGAATCTACTGTAGTATTGGCAAAATTAATTAACGGCAAAAAAGCGATTAAAATTGCTACAATAAAATGGAGTGGTTTTTTTGAAAACACCATATCTTTTTTTTACTTAATTTATTACTTTCTGAAATTTGGTGCAAATGTACATCTTTTCTTAATTATACAAAGAACTTAAAATATATTTTTTGACGAAATTATTGATTTATAAGAGTTTTACTGATTATTGTTTAATATTCGGATGCTTACCGCCGTCTCAATTGCTAAAAAAAGAGCAAAAACGATAAAAAAATTGATTTTTTCTATCGGCATATTTGCCAACCCAGAATCCAAAATTGGGGACAAAATCACATAGGAAATTCCCATCTTTAAAACAGTAATCAACATAAATGTATTCCCAACCTGGTCTATGTTTTTTGCTTTTACAAGAATTAGAATATAAAGAAGAACTATAGAAAAACTTGAGAAAAACGCATAAACAACTTCAATCGGATAATGAAAATTCTGATATATTGGGTTGTTTCTTTGATAATAAAAAAACAATTTATGACCCACATA
>CANEZU010000216.1 GCA_947444255.1 Flavobacteriaceae bacterium
AAATAGAGCAAGGGCCCGCCAATAAGGAACAACGAATATAGCGACATCAAAATGAGACCATTAGAAATGAAATATTCATTGATGTAGTTTAAAAGTAGAATTAGCGGGACGAAGCTCAATACAAAAACGAGTTTTCGCGTTCTACTAATGCCAAAAACAATAGCCAGTGTGCGCATTCCTTGATTAAAATCGCCTTCGTAATCTTCTAAATCTTTTACGATCTCTCTCAGGAAGTGAATCATAAATGCAAAAAAAGCATAATCCAACAGAATCGAAAATAAAGTAGCCATCTGGATTTGATTGCCATCAAAAGTAGCAGGATAAAGATCGAAAATCCCAATAATGATTACGCTAAACGAAAGCAATAACGCAACTATTATATTTCCTACTAGAAGCATTTGTTTCAAAGAAGAGGCATAAATATAAAGTGTAGCAGCTATTAAAATGAATATAACAGCAAAACCGGGTTTCAAAATCACATTCGAAAGATAGAAACCAATTCCAACTCCTGTAACAGTAAGGATCATATACATAGTGTAGGCCGAACTTTCAGAGATTTCCCTGCCTACTACAACCGATTCGGACTTGTTTTCTAGATCCGTATTCTGATCAAAAACATTGTTAATTACATAACCTCCAGCAGCCAATAAAACCGTTGATAGCACCAATAACAAATACTGCCAATCGGCCAAAGCCAAGGGGATTTGCTGGAACTTCAGGAAGCCAAATCGAAATAACAACTGCATAAAAGCGAGCAGCAACAAATTTTGGTAGCGAATGAGTTTTAAAAAAGAACGCATTTGTAGGTTTTAAATTAAGGAATCCGAATGAAATAACTAATCGAACTTTCCATTATAGTGCAAATGCCATTTTCCTTGTACTTTCATGACCTGCTCAATAACATCGCGAACAGCGCCACATCCACCGTTTTTGTGGGAGATGTATTTTGAAACTTCCTTGATTTCCGGACTGGAATCCTGAGGGCAAGTGGGTAATCCTACCAATTGCATGACATGAAAATCGGGAATGTCATCGCCCATATAAAGTACGTTTTTAGGTAAAATGCTGTATAATTCCGTAAATTCTTTGAAGGTTTCTACCTTATCAGGTGTCCCTAAATAAATGTCAGTTATCCCTAGATTGCGCAGTCGAATTCGAACGCCATCATTACTGCCCCCGGAAATAATGCAAACCGTATAACCGCTTTCTATTGCGGCTTTCATGGCATAACCGTCGCGAATATTCATAGTGCGCAACATCTCACCTGTTGAACTAATATGAACCGAACTATCGGTAAGAACGCCATCTACATCAAATATAAAAGTAGTGATGTCGTTCATGATTTCTTTATAAGATCGTCCCATTGTTAAGTATTGATTGGGTTAATAATTGGTATATTTTCCGTTGGTTCTCATTAGTGATGAGTTCCAAATGGGCTTGGATTGTTTCGGTATCTCCTCTTTTTGCTGGGCCAGTTTGTGCCTCATCTGGGGAAATAAGCATTATTTTATCCGTAGTTTCTCGAATCAACGGCTTTAGAATTTCAAAGGGTAAATGATGTTCCTCACAGATAGCATCCGCTATAGAATAGAGATGGTTGCTGAAATTATTGACAAATACGGCAGCCAAATGTAAAGCTTTTCTTTGATCAGAATTAATGACAAAGACAGCATTTGAAATTGCACTGGCAACCTTCTTAATAAGCTGGAAGTCAGTCGAATTTTGACTTTCCAAACCAATTGGAATTCCACTGAAATCAATTTCTTTGTTTTTTGTAAAACTTTGAACAGGATAGAATACACCCTTGCGATTGTTGTGGTCCAAATCGTCCAAAGGAACACCACCAGAGGTATGAACAACCAAACGGTTTTTGAAAGGAAGTAGCGAAGAAACCTCCGCAATAGCAGAATCGCTTACTGCAAGGATATACAAATCGGCTGCTGCCAATTGATCCAAATCAGTACAAATCTTCTCAAAAGGAACTAAGGCTGAAAGACCTTCTGTTTTTCGAGCATAGACTTCGACTAGCTTAATTTCACACCCTTGACTTTCCGCTTTTTCGAATGCTGTAATTAAATGCTGTGCTAGATTTCCGAATCCAATAATACTTACTTTAATCATTTGGCTAAATTATTGAAAAAAATAGAATATTTCGTCGGAATTAATTCGCTTCTAAATAAAACCGCTTCTTTTTGGTTGGCTTTTATAGAAAGTTCTTCTTATTAATATGCCTTTTAAGGATTTATAAGTAACTTTCTACAAATCTTAATTAAGACTTAAAAGCAGACAAAAACGAGTAAATCACTCAGGAATTTTCCTTACTTTTGCTTCACTTTTAAAAATTATAATTTCTTGATAATGGAAAAAAAGATTTTCTCCTTTTTGTTTTCTACCCGACTAATGGCTTTTTTGTTTCTATCTTATGCTTTTTCGATGGCTTTAGGAACTTTTATTGAAAGCGAATACAATACCGATACTGCCCGAATTTTGATTTATAATACTAAATGGTTTGAAGCAATTCACTTGTTTTTCTTTATCAATTTCTTTGGTAATATCAAACGGTATCAGCTCCTTAAAAAAGAAAAATGGGCTACTTTATTGCTCCACTTATCTTTTATATTTATCATATTGGGTGCTTTCGTAACCCGTTATATCAGTTATGAAGGGATGATGCCCATTAGAGAAGGCAAAACCGAAAATCAATTTTTTTCGGATAAAACCTATTTAACGGCATTCGTTGAAGGAGATTATAATGGAGAAATGAAACGTAGAATCCTCGAAAAACAATTGCTCTTATCTCCAGTAACCAATAATAAGTTCTCGATTTCTGAAAAATTTGATCAGACTCCCTTCGAAATTACCTACAAAGACTACATCATGGGCGCCACCGAAATGATCAAACCAGACCCGAAAGGAGTGCTTTACTTAAAAATGGTAGAGTCGGGTGGAGGAAGTCGTCACGAACATTTTTTGAAAGAAGGCGAAGTACAAAATATCCACAACACTCTTTTTGTTTTAAATAAAGAAACTCCGGGCGCTATTAATATCAATACCTTAGGTAAGGAATTTACCATGCGAACTCCCTTTGAAGGGCAGTTTATGCGTATGGCTGATAAGCTTCAGGGCAAGGTGAGCAAGGACTCCGTTCAGCCGTTGATGATGCGTTCCTTATATAATATTGGAAATGCTCAGTTTGTATTTCCCGATCAGCCCGTAAGAGGTGTTAAGGCCTATGAGCCTAAAATTGATTACAAATCCAAAAGCCACGATGATGCTTTAGTGGTAACTATAAAATCGCAAGGGATCGAAAAAGAACTCACAATTGTAGGTTCTAAAGGCAAGCAGGGCGAACCCCAAATTGTAAAAGTAGGGAATCTTGATTTTACACTTACTTTTGGTAGTAAGGTTTATGTGCTTCCTTTTGGTATCAAACTCAACAAATTTATAGCTTCTAAATATCCGGGAACCGAAAAAAGTTACGCTTCTTTCGAAAGCCAGGTAACCGTTAAAGATTCCGCCAAAAGCTTTGATGCTCGCATTTTTATGAATAATATTTTAGATCACAAAGGCTATCGTTTTTTCCAATCTTCCTTTGATCCGGATGAAAAAGGAACAGTTTTATCAGTAAACCATGATTATTGGGGAACTTTGATTACTTATATTGGTTATTTTATGTTGTTTTTTGCAATGATGGCTATTTTATTTGACAAGAATACTCGTTTTGCCGATATCAAAAGAAAATTAGAGGTGGTAAAAAACAAGAAAGCCAAATTGATTTCGATCTTAATTTTGTTTCTTAGTTTTAACGGTCAGGCTCAAAATCAGGCAAATCATGCCGGCCACAATCATGCTACAACAAGCCAACAAGCTGCACATTTGCCATCAAACTCGCAAATAGATTCCCTAATAACGAAATATACGGTTTCTCCGGAGCATGCAGAGAAATTTGGTAGATTGGTTGTTCAGGATGAAAAAGGGAGAATGAAACCAGTGAATACTTTTTCTTCTGAATTGTTGCGTAAAGTCAGTAAAAGCGATACCTACAAAGGAATGAATTCTGACCAAGTTTTTATTTCAATGACGCAATTCCCAAGAATATGGTTTGAAGTCCCTTTGATTTACATCAAAAATGGGAATGACAGCATTCGAAAAATTATTGGCTTGGGTCCCGATGAAAAATATGCACCTTTTATAAAATTCTTTGACGATAAAGGAAATTATAAACTCACTTCCTATTTGGATGAAGCCTATAAAGCGGCACTACCTGATCAGTTTCAGAAAGATTTTATTGAGACCGACCGTAAAGTAAACCTGCTCAATTCGGCTTTAAGTGGAAGCATATTACGGATTTTCCCAATTCCAAACGATAAAA
>CANEZU010000217.1 GCA_947444255.1 Flavobacteriaceae bacterium
ACGAAGACTTTGCTTTTAACGTCTTCGAACTCGATGCCGCCTCTAACAACTCGGTAGATGATATTCGTAGTTTGATCGATCAGGTGCGCATACCACCCCAAACCGGTCAATACAAGGTTTACATCATCGATGAGGTTCACATGCTGTCTTCTGCGGCCTTTAATGCTTTCCTGAAGACATTAGAAGAACCGCCCAAGCACGCTATATTTATCCTAGCAACGACCGAAAAGCACAAAATCATTCCAACGATCTTATCCCGTTGCCAAATATTTGATTTCAAAAGAATTACAGTTAAAGACGCTAAAGAACACCTGGCCGATGTAGCCCAAAATCAAGGCATTACCTACGAAGACGACGCCCTGCACATCATTGCTCAAAAAGCCGATGGCGCCATGCGAGATGCCCTCTCTATTTTTGACCGTGTCGTTTCCTATTGTGGAAACAATCTAACGCGTCAGGCTGTTACCGAAAACTTAAACGTCTTAGACTACGAAACCTATATCAATGTAACCGATTTAATTCTGGAAAATAAGATTCCCGAAATTCTGATGGCCTACAACGACATCCTTTCTAAAGGCTTTGACGGTCACCATTTCGTCTCCGGATTGGCTTCACATTTCAGAGATTTATTGGTCAGCAAAACACCTTCTACCCTGTCTTTATTAGAAGCAGGTGAACTAGCCAAACAACTCTATGCCATTCAATCCCAGAAAGCATCTCAGGATTTCCTCTTAAAAGGAATTGAGATTGCCAATGATACGGATTTGAAATATAAAGTATCCCAAAACCAACGCTTGCTAGTAGAACTTTGTCTGATGCAATTGGCCTCTATCACTTTTGATGGAGAAAAAAAAAAGTTGACGGCTATATAATTCCACCGAATCATTTCTACGGCCGAGTACTTGACATAGTGGTAGTTACTCCCGAAACTATAGCAGCTCCTGCAATTATTCCAATTGAAACTAAGCAAGACATTCCTGCTGAAAAAGGAGTAGAACCTATTTTTATACCGGAACCAATTGCCAAGACTAAAACAATTGTACCAATTGCAAATGATAACCAACACAAGGTCTCAGCCTTTTCATTGGCCAGTATTCGTGCCAAAAAAGAGATCCAGGAAAACAACAAATCTTATGTTAAAGAATCAGTACTTCTGCCAACAGAGCCGTTTACAGAAACTGCCATGCTTTTGCATTGGAATAAATATGCACAGAAACTAGGCGACAAGGGATATAAAATCATGGAGTCGCTATTATCAATCAATGACCCTACTGTGATAGGTACAGCAATTACATTGGAACTTCCTAATGAAGGTTCTAAAATAGACTTCGAAACCGAAATGAACGGCTTACTAGGCCATCTCAAAGGACACTTACACAATCATGATATCACGATTACAGTAATTGTAAATGAAAGTGTGGAGAACAAATTCAGCTTTACTCCTCAAGACAAATACAACCGCCTAAACGAAATAAACCCAAGTTTAGAATTATTGAGAAAGACTTTTGATCTGGATATTTAAAACATCCAGATCAGTAGAAATTATATTCTTCCGTAGTACAGCGCTTTTACTATACCATCAGATAGTCCTATTTTAGGAACATATATGCTTCGAGCACCACTCCATTTCATGGCATTTAAATACACCTTAGTTGCTGGCACAATTACATCGGCACGGTCAGCATTCAGTCCCAATTCGGAGATACGTTGCTCATAGGTCAGCGAATTTAAATAAGCATACTGTGAGTTCATATAAATATAAGACAAAGGTTTGTCTTGCTGTTTCCCCGACATTTTAAACAATTTATTGATGTTTCCTCCAGAGCCAATGAGAATAACATTTTCGAATTCTTCGGTGTAAAGCTTGATCCACTTTTCGATTTCCTGCCAAACCACTTCATGAACCATTTCGTTCAAAAGTCGAACTGTACCAATTTTAAAAGACTTGGATACAATCATTTTACTGTCCGAAAAGAGAGAGAACTCAGTACTTCCACCACCAACATCTACATACAGGTAAGTTTGGTCCGTTTTCAAAAGATGGTGTAAATCTGTAGAAGCTATTATTGCCGCTTCTTTTTTACCATCTATAATTTCTATTTTCAAGTCCGCTTTTTTCTTGATGATTTCTATAACCTCTTTGCCATTATAGGCTTCCCTTAATGCAGAAGTGGCAAAGGCTAAGTATTTCTCAACCTTGTGTACTTTCATGAGTAGTTTATAGGCTTTCATAGCGTCTACCATTCGATCTATATTCTCTTCCGAAATCTCTCCTACAGTAAAAGCATCCTGTCCCAAACGAATCGGCACACGTACTAAAGCACTTTTTGTAAATTGGGTTTCTTTTCCTTCCTCTTCAATAATATTAGCAACCAATAGACGCATGGCATTGGAACCTATATCTATAGCAGCATATTTTTTTATGGTAATCATATGGGGATAATCGTTTGAATAGTTAAACTGGAATCTCGTTAACTTCTGTTATAACTTCTAGTCTTTGTTTGTAATAATTATAAGTTTCCAGCTGTGCTCTAAAGGTTTCCTGATTCCCTTTTACCCTGTATTTATTATCCAATTTATCTGAATGATATCGGGCTTTCACATTTCCTTTCCAACCAATATCGAAAGCGTCAATGAGTTCTTCTTTAATCTCTGGATCGTATATTGGACAAGTCACTTCTACACGACCATCAAGATTACGAGTCATAAAATCAGCTGAAGATATAAAAACCTCCGGTTCTCCTCTATTTGCAAAAATATAAACCCTGCTGTGTTCTAAATAATTATCAACAATACTGATGGCTTCAATATTTTCACTCATTCCTTTGATACCCGGAATTAAACAGCAAATACCTCTTATTTCCAATTGAATTTTTACTCCCGCCCGACTTGCATCATATAATTTATCAATCATTGGAATATCCGATAAACTATTCATCTTAAGCTTAATATAAGCTTCCTTACCTAAAATAGCATTATTAATTTCACGATCAATCAATCTGTAAAATCGAGTGCGGGTATAATGAGGCGATACTATTAAATGCTTGTATCGGTGAACTCTAAAGTTCACATCAAAGAAATCAAATATCTTGTCTACATCTTTTAGTATTTGTGGATGACAGGTAAAAAGAGTCACATCTGTATATACTTTTGCAGTAGCTTCATTAAAATTACCGGTAGAAATAATTCCATATCTTCTTAATCGGCCTTCTTCAATTCTTTCGATAACACATATTTTACTATGTACTTTCAAACCTTTTATTCCAAAGATCAGATTGATTCCTTCCGTTTGCATTTGTTCTGCATAGGAAATATTACTAGCCTCATCAAATCGAGCTTGCAATTCAATTTGAACAGTAACTTTTTTACCATTCTTTGCTGCATTGACTAAAGAACTTATAATTTGGGAGTTTTTCGCCAATCGGTACAATGTAATTTTAATAGAAGTAACTTTTGGATCCAAAGCAGCTTCTCTCAAAAACTTCACTATGTATGAAAAAGATTGATATGGAGCATTAACCAAATAATCTTTCTTTCCTATTTTATCTAAAATCCTTCCATCTAGACTCAATCCTTTTATAGGCAACGGTTCATTAGTTTTATATAATAAATCAAATCGACCCAAATTAGGGAAATTCATATAATCCCTTCTATTATGGTATCGACCACCTGGAATAACACTATCTGTAGCATCAATTCCCATTTTAGTTAAAAAGAATTTAAGAGTATCTTTTTCAATATTTTGATCATAAACAAACCGAACAGGTTCTCCAACTCTTCGTTCTTTTACACTCGAAGAGATTTTCTCCAGCATACTTTTACTCAAATCACTATCAATCTCAAGTTGTGCATCTCGGGTGATTTTAATCATATGTGCTGTAACGCTTTCGTAATCAAATATATTAAAGATACTGCTCAAATTATATCGTATAACATCATCAAGTAACATGATATAAGTTTTTTCACAACTAGAAGGCAAAACTACAAATCGATTGACCGTTTTAGGAATCTCGATAACGGCATACCGTATTTCAGGTTTAGGTTTAACAATATTCAACAAAGAGAGTGTTCTGTCTGCTGGTTTCATTACTAATTTTACAGCCAAATAGCCTGAAGTATCTTTCAATAATGGAAATTCTAATAAGTCATTTAATACAATTGTGACAAGTGCAGGACTTACTTGTTGGATAAAAAAGTCTTTGATAAAATTTTCTTGATCTTTATGAACTTGATTTTCATTGATCATAAATATATTTTGAGCCTCTAGTTTCTTTTCAATTATACTCAAGATTCGAAGACTTTCGGCCTGTTGTTGGATTACAATTTGAGTAATTTCTTTGATAAGTTTTTTGGCGGTGACTCCACCCAAG
>CANEZU010000218.1 GCA_947444255.1 Flavobacteriaceae bacterium
TAGAGGTTAGAAAAGTTTCGGAAAGTTTAGAGTTTAGAAAAGGTTAGAAAAGGTTAGAGGTTTGAAAAGTTTAGGAAAGTTTAGGAAAGTTTAGGAAAGTTTAGGGTTTAGAAAAGTTTAGAGTTTAGAAAAGTTTAGTAGTTAGGTACTGTTTTTACATCTTATGGCTAGGAGCACGGATTAGAAAACCGCGCGATTGCGGCTTATTTGATGTTTTTTGGAAGTAAATAGGCTTAATCGAGTTATTTTTCGTGTATTATTTAACATAATATTAGTATTTATCTTATTTCCAGGATATTAGTAATAGTGTTTATTTCTTAAGATTAGCTTAAATAAGTACGAAAACTCATAATATTATAAATAATTAATTCCGAAAAGTTAATTAACAGACTCTAAAGCCTTTGGATTAATAGGCTAACCTAGGCTTAACCTCTTCTTAATAGGGCTGCTTATACATTAGCAAGATTGTAAACAAGAGCACTATTATTATGAGAAAACTATTTTTATTATTATTAATTTCTAGCATTGGTGAAACTATTTTTGCCCAAAATGGAGGACTAATTTCCGGAAAGATTGTTGATGCGCAAGGGACTATTTCCTTACCACTCGCCTCGATAAAATTATTGAATTCGGGCAATCGGTCTACACTCTCCGATCAAGTAGGGCATTTTGAATTTTTGAATGTTCCCGCGGGCACTTATGAAATTGAGGCGATTTATATTGGATACCAAAGTATACGCCAGCAAGTTATTGTTGTTGAAGGACGCAATACGGTTATCGATTTGGTACTGAACAGTGGTTCCGAAAATTTACAGGAAGTTGTGGTGAGAGGCGAGCGGATTAGAAGTCAGGCGAGAGCTTTAAATCAACAAAAAAACAGCAGTAATATCACTAACATTATCTCATCGGATCAGGTGGGACGTTTTCCAGATGCTAATATTGGAGATGCTTTGAAGCGGGTACCGGGTATTACGATGCAAAATGATCAGGGAGAGGCCCGGAATATAATAATAAGAGGATTGGCCCCATCCTTGAATTCGGTTACTATAAACGGAGACCGAATTCCGTCTGCCGAAGGCGATAACAGAAATGTACAGATGGATTTAATTCCATCGGATATGATTGCCACCATTGAAGTTAACAAAACGCTGACACCGGATATGGATGCGGATGCTATTGGGGGATCTGTAAATTTGATCACCCGAGCTTCGCCAAATGGAGAGCGTATATCGGCTACTATGGCTGGTGGTTTTAGTCCGATTAGAGACAAACCGAATTACACCGCAGGCTTGGTTTATGGAAACCGATATTTTGACAACAAATTAGGAATGGTGGTCAGTGGTTCCTATAATAACAATACCTATGGTTCCGATAATGTCGAAGCGGTTTGGGTACGAGATGATTTTGGAAATAGCTATGTTGAAGAATCGGATATCCGGGTTTATGATGTACAAAGGATCCGAAGAAGTGGGGCAGTTGCTTTGGATTATAAGTTCAATGAAAATAACCGAATTTTTGCAAATGCGATATACAATTGGCGCGATGACAGAGAAAATCGTTTCAGAACCGGCTATGATGATATTACCCCTATTTATAATAACGAAAGCATAATTGGTTATAATGGGAGAGTTACGAGAGAGACAAAAGGCGGAATTGACAACAACCGTAATAAAAACACGCGATTGGAAGATCAACGGGTTCAGAATTATTCTTTAAAAGGAGAGCACTTATTGAATTCCAAATTGGATTTAGACTGGTCTGTAAATTACGCTACGGCCAGTGAATTTCGACCTAATGAGCGTTATATAGAATTTCAACAAGAGGGTTTGGATTTCACAGAGGATTTATCGAACCCAAGATTTCCCTTGATACGGACTAATGGAGAAAATTTAAATCAATTTGCACAATCGGCACTTTCCGAAAATAGAGATCTAACTACCGAAAGTGAGTTAGGCGCTAAGGTTAATATTCGTTTTCCATTTTCGGTTATCAAGGATCAAAAGGGAAGAATTAGAACGGGTCTTCGTCTTCGATTGAAGGATAAGGAAAGAAACAACATTTTCTATTCTTATGAGAATGTTGGAGGAGATCCGAATCTGGGCAATGTACCCACGATTAATTTTAATGGCGTTGGATTTAATCCAGGAAATCAGTTTGCGGCAGGAACTTTGGCAAGCGCCAATTATTTAGGTCAATTGGATTTAAACAATTCCGCCTTATTTAACCGACAAGCGGATCCTTCGGAATATTTGGCTGTTAACTATTCCGCCAAGGAAAACATCTATGCGGCTTATGTAAGATGGGATCAGGATTTTAATGACAAGCTTTCCATGATTGTAGGAGCCCGAGTTGAAACTACGCATATTGATTATACCGGAAACCGAGTTTTAGACGAATCGGAATTGGAGGGCGAAATTAATACTACCAATACCTATAGCAATGTACTTCCGAGTATTGCTTTTAAATATGATGCTACGAATGATTTGATTTTGCGAGCTGCTTATACGACTGCTTTAGCGCGACCTAATTATTATGCTTTGGCGCCTTATGTGAATAATATCGCTGCCGATTCGGAGATTCAAGCGGGAAACCCAGAATTGGATGCTACCTTTTCGCATAATTTTGATTTTATGGCCGAAAATTATTTCGAATCGGTTGGGCTAGTATCAGCAGGAGTTTTCTATAAAAATCTTAATAAATTTATTTATACTTATAGTAACAATCAGTACACTACAGCTGATTTTGCTGCTGATTTTCCTACACAAGCCAATCCGGTTCCGGCTGGAGAAAACTGGAGTTTTATTCAATCTCGAAATGGGGATAATGTAACTGTTTATGGATTTGAATTTGCTTTTCAAAGGCAGTTGGATTTTCTACCCGGTAAATTCTTAAAAGGCTTTGGAGTGTATGCCAATTATACGTATACACAATCCGATGCCAAAGGAATTACCGATGAGGATGGTAACGAACGAACAAATGTAAGTTTGCCAGGAACGGCTCCGCATATGGTCAATGGGTCTTTATTTTGGGAAAACAGTAGATTTTCAGCTCGTGCATCGGCTAATTTTGCTGCTGATTATTTAGATGAATTGGGCGCAAATGAATTTCAAGATAGTTATTATGACAAGCAGTTTTTCTTGGACCTAAATATTTCCTATAAATTAACCAAATCGCTTCGCATTTTTGCGGAAGCCAATAATATCACCAATCAGCCTTTGCGTTATTATCAGGGGATATCTTCTCAAACGAAGCAATTGGAATATTATCAGGCTCGCTATAATTTGGGTGTGAAGTTTGATCTTTAATTTTTATAATTTTTAAAAGCATCCTTTTACTCTTTAGTAATGGGATGTTTTTTTTTAATATCCTTTATTATGAAACAAATACTATGCTTTTTATTAGTAGTGCTTTTTGGTTGTCCCCTGTTCGCGCAGGATTATTTAACGGAAGAGAAATCGGGTTATAGAGGAGGTTTTATACCGGCTTTAGAAACCTTGGACGCAAGTCTAAACTTCCTTGTACTGGGTGATTTTGGCAGAAACGGTCAGTATTTCCAAAAAGAGGTCGCCCAGGAAATGGGAAAAGCGGCTATGACTGTTGGTTCGGAATTCACTATTTCAGTGGGGGATAATTTTTATCCTAATGGCGTGCAAAGTAGGCAGGACAGCCAATGGAATTCGTCCTTCGAAAACATTTACACCAATCACAGTTTGTATGAAAATTGGTATGTAGCTTTGGGGAATCACGATTATAGGGGGAATATCCAAGCCCAAATCGATTATTCGAAAGTGAGCCGCCGTTGGACGATGCCTTCCCCATATTATTCTAAAACCATAACCTTAGAAGGAGGAACTAAATTGCTATTGGTCGTTATGGACACGAATCCATTTATTGATGGTTATTATAAAAAAGGGTCGGAACTGTATGAGAATATAATTGCCCAGGATACCACAGCACAACGGAAATGGTTGGCTGAAACCTTAAATACGACAGACCAATCGATCAAATGGAAAATGGTTGTGGGTCATCATCCTTTGTATTCTGGGGGAAAGCGAGTAGCGAGTCCGGATACAAAGTCCTTTGAACGAAAGTTTGCCTCTTTTTTCGATCAGTACAAGGTAGATGCTTATATCTGTGGACACGAACATGATTTTCAAATCATTAATCCCCGAGGGCGCTATACGACACAATTTTTGACAGGTTCTGCTTGTGAAGTACGACCAACAGGGAGGAGAGAAGGAAGCTTATTTGCAGCAGCAGAAGCTGGATTTATGGCTTTTTCCCTAAATGACAAGAAGCTCTTGGTTCAGGCGATTAATGAAAAAGGAATTGTAATTTTCAA
>CANEZU010000219.1 GCA_947444255.1 Flavobacteriaceae bacterium
ATTTTTCAGTAGTTCTGAGCGTTTTCTTAGTATTATTCCTTTTAGGTGTTTTGGGTTTATTCATTATTAATTCTAAAAAACTTTCTGACGATTTCAAAGAAGAAATCGCCATGACAGTGTTTTTTAAAAACGAAGCCAATGATAGTATTTTGAAAACTTTTGGCACCGATTTGAAAAAATTAAAATATGTAAAATCAAGTGTTTACGTTTCCAAAGAGGCTGCTGCGAAACAACATACTGATATTATCGGCGAAGATTTCATGACTTTTTTAGGCACGAATCCACTTCAAAATTCCTATGATATTCATTTGAAAGCTGATTATATTGACTCTGCAAATATTCTCAAAATTGAAAGACAATTGCGTGCTAATGATATGGTTTCGGATGTTGTTTACGACAAACAATTGATCAAATTAGTGAACGACAATATCAAAAAAGTAAGTATGTGGATTTTAATAATTAGCGGATTCCTAACTTTGATTGCGGTTCTTTTAATTAATAGTTCGATGCGATTGTCGATTTATTCCAACCGATTTATCATAAAAACCATGCAAATGGTAGGCGCTACCAAAGCATTTATTAGAAAACCATTTATATTAAGAAGTATCCGATTGGGAATGGCAGGAGCAATTTTAGCCGTTATAGCCTTGATTGGTTTACTGATTTATCTTGACAATAGTTTCCCTAATTTAAAGATTATAGACGACAAAGCATTAATCGGATTAGTGCTCCTTGGCGTTCTTGCTATTGGTGTTTTAATTACTTGGATTAGTACTTATTTTGCCACCCAACGCTTTTTGAACTTGAGAACAGACGATTTATATTAATCGAAATTTAGAAACGGATTCAGATTTAACAAATACAGCATTAATGAAAAACCAAGAACAAAAACAAGAATTTCTATTCGATAAAATAAATTTCAAAATCCTTTTAATCGGGATCGCTGTTATCACTTTAGGATTTATTTTGATGTCTGGAGGAGGAAGTGATAATCCAACCGTTTTCAATGAAGATGTGTTTAGTTTTAGGAGAATTCGATTGGCTCCAACCTTAGTTTTAATCGGTTTTGGAATCACTATTTATTCCATATTAAAAAATCCCAAAAAATAATAAATGGATATTTTACAAGCTATTATCCTTGCAATTATTGAAGGAATAACTGAATTTCTACCTGTTTCATCAACTGGTCACATGATTATCGCAAGTTCTTTTTTTGGAATTGCCAGTGACGATTTTACTAAACTTTTTACTATTGTAATTCAATTAGGCGCTATTCTTTCGGTCGTTGTTTTATATTTTAAACGTTTTTTTCAGACCTTTGATTTCTATTATAAAATTCTGGTCGCATTTATACCAGCCGTAATATTAGGACTTCTTTTTAGTAAAAAAATTGACGCTTTATTAGAAAGTCCCTTAACTGTTGCCGTATCGCTATTAGTTGGTGGGATTGTTTTACTAAAAGTTGATAGTTGGTTCAATCATTCTGAAGATACCGAAATCACCTATCTTAAAGCTTTCAAAATTGGATTATTCCAATGTTTAGCAATGGTTCCTGGAGTTTCTAGAAGTGGCGCGAGCATTGTAGGCGGAATGTCTCAAAAATTATCGCGTACCTCAGCTGCCGAATTTTCTTTCTTTTTAGCAGTGCCAACTATGTTTGGAGCAACCGCAAAAAAATGCTATGATTATTATAAAGACGGTTTTGTTTTAACTCACGATCAAATAAATTTGCTTATCATTGGTAATGTAATTGCCTTTATTGTAGCCCTATTGGCCATCAAAACCTTCATTGGCTTTCTGAGCAGAAATGGTTTTAAAATCTTTGGTTATTACCGAATCATCGCAGGAATAGCTTTATTGGTTATTCATTATTTCATACATCCGTTAACCATTTCATAATGAATGCAGACGATTTTCAAAACGGACAAATTTTACTATTAGACAAACCTTTAAATTGGACTTCTTTTCAGGTGGTGAATAAGATGAAATGGGCTTTAAAAACCAAATTAGATTTAAAAAAAATTAAAATTGGTCATGCCGGAACTTTAGATCCTTTAGCTACTGGATTGTTGTTGGTTTGTACCGGAAAATTTACAAAAAGAATAACCGAACTTCAAGGACAAGCAAAAGAATACACAGGTACTTTTTTCATTGGAGCCACCACGCCTTCTTATGATTTAGAAACTGAAATTGACGCAAATTTTCCGATTTCTCATATCGATCCCGAATTAATTCAGGAAACTACGAAACAATTTCTGGGAGAAATAGATCAAAAACCTCCTATTTATTCAGCTATAAAAAAAGATGGCGTTCGTCTTTACGAGCATGCTCGTGCAGGAGAAACTATAGAAATTGCTTCCAGAAAAACAAGCATTCACGAATTTGAAATTACGCGAATTGAACTTCCTGAGATTGATTTCAGAGTCATTTGTAGCAAAGGAACCTACATCCGCTCCTTGGCTTTTGATTTTGGTAAAGCATTGAATTCCGGCGCTCATTTAACCGCTTTGCGTCGAACTAAAATTGGCGATTATGCAGTGTCAGATGCTATTGATGTGGCTACTTTCGAAAATTCTATTCTTCCAAATCAAGAAGCATCGCTATAATCTCATTTTGAGTACTCAATCCCTTGTCATGCAAATACCACAGTTGTAATTCAGTCTTTGCCGTTTCATCTATAACTCCATTTCGTTCCTTATATTCCTTTATAAAATTAGAGGCACCTTCAGGTCGTGGTCCCCAATGATTCAAAACTTCTGTCGTTTTTTTGTCAATTATAATTAATTTGGGGATAGCTTTTGCTCGATTGCTAAGAAATAAATTCATCAACTCCTCATTCTCATCACGCAAAGCAATTCTTAATTCAATATGATCTTCTGATTCTTCTGCTAATTTATTCATAATAGGCAGAATTTGAGCAGCATCTCCACACCATCCTTCAGACAATACCAACCATATATAATCCTTTTTAAGGGAGTGCAACTTTTGAATATTTTCATCGCTAATTTTTATAGTCTTGTCCAAGCGATGCATTCTAGTATCGTTTAAACTGCTGTAATGTGTCAGATCTTCTGATTGTTCTGCTCCTGTCGATTTATTTTCCCTCAATAAATCGGATACTAATTTTCGATATTCAATATAGGAATGACTTTTAAATAAAGCTTGAGCTAAGACCGTTTTCATGATTTTTTTTATTTCTATCAAAGTTAAAACAATTCAGAATTTAAAGTATGATATAAGTCAGTTTAGCTTGTCCTAAAAGTGTATTTTTATAATAAATAGTAAAAGATGGATTTAGAAACAAAATCAATTGGATTGGTTTTTTCGGGTGGTGGCTCAAAAGGACTGGCACATGCAGGAGTTCTAAAATTTCTGGAAGAGAAAAATATAAAACCCTCCCGTATAGCTGGAACTAGTGCGGGTTCAATAGTTGGCGCTCTCTATGCTTGGGGAAAATCACCGGAGGAAATATTAGAATTTTTCAAATCAATTTACCTTTTCAATTGGAAACATTTTACTTTTAAAAAAGCAGGACTAATCGATTCCGAATCTTTTAAAGGCTATTTTTCAGACATCTTTCAAGATGCGCTTTTAAGTGATTTAAAAATTCCAATACAGATTACTGCTACAGATATGGTTCGGGGAAAATTAAAAATTTTTAGCCCTGAAACCCGAATTACAGATGCCATTTTAGCTTCATCCGCATTTCCAGGAATATTTTCTCCTTTTGAAATCAATGGAAATTTATATTCTGATGGCGGTATTCTGAATCATTTCCCTACTGACATTTTACAAGGGCAATGTGAAACCATTATTGGGGTTTATGTGAGTCCGATTCAAAAAATAGAAGCTAAAGATCTATCTTCCATAAAAGCAGTTACCACAAGGGCTTTTGATATTTATTCTGCCAATTCTAATATGCAGAAATTCAATATTTGTGATTGGGTTATTGAGCCAGAAGCCTTAGGTAATTTCAGTACTTTTGAATCCAATAAGGTTAAAATGGATACTATTTTTGGAATTGGCTATGATGCTGCCAAAACCTCATACGAAAAACTAAATTTATAAAATTTATCTCAGACTATTTCAAAAAAACAGAATATCACTATATTTGCACAACTCAACTAAAAAAATATAATGAAGTACAAAAGAATTCTGCTAAAATTAAGTGGCGAGGCCTTGATGGGCGATCGTCAATATGGTATTGATCCAGCAAAATTATCTGAATATGCTGACGAGATCAAGCAAATTCACAAAAAAGGTATTCAAATAGCCATAGTAATTGGTGGAGGAAATATTTTTAGAGGAGTTGCTGGCGCCAGTAACGGTATGGATC
>CANEZU010000220.1 GCA_947444255.1 Flavobacteriaceae bacterium
CATGGAAAAAGCTAAAGCTTTAGAACGTTTAAAACGATATGATGAGGCTATCGAAGCTTATAGCAGAACCATCGAGTTAGATGACCCTACTTCCTATGCATTATTGAGAATTGGAAAATGTCATGAAAAGTTAGGACATAAAGCTTTTGCTTTGAAGTTTTATAACAAAACGGTTCATGAAGATCCTTTGTTGGACAAGGGCTGGATTGCGATTACTGATTTTTATGTGCGTCAGAAAAATTTTCAAAAAGCATTATTTTATGTAAATAAAGCATTAAGTATTGATAATGAAAATCGTTTTTACTGGAAACGATATGCCACTATAAATAAAGAAATGAACTTTTTTGAAGAGGCAGAATTTGGATATAGAAAAGCAGTAGAACATGGTGATTACCAATTAGACACTTGGTTATTTTGGGTTGATATTTTGCAATTTTTAGGAGAATTCGAAAGTGCGATTCAAACTTTGTTGCAAGCTTCCGAATATTTTCCCGAAGAATATGAAATAGAATATCGAATGGCTGGATTGTATTTCATGTTAGAAAAATCGGAGAAAGCAAAATTCCATTTAAGTAATGGTTTTCGACTAAATTTCAAAAATCATATTATTTTAAAAGATTTATTCCCAGTAGTTTGGACCCGAAAAATACTTCAAAATGCTATTAACAAATACCCAGGAAACTAAAAAATGTTACAAAATAAATACGGTTTAGTAGGTAAAAACATTAGTTATTCTTTTTCGAAAAATTATTTTACGGAACGTTTTAAAAAAAACAATGATTTAGTTAATTCCTACGAAAATTTCGATATCCAAGAAATTAGTGAGTTTTCTCAAATACTAAAATTCAATCCTGCCTTGGCGGGATTGAATATAACTATACCATACAAAGAATCCGTTGTCCCCTTTTTAGATAGTTTATCCAAGAATGCAGCTAAAATTGGAGCTGTAAATACTATAAAAATCGGTGTCGACGGAAAATTAAAAGGTTTTAATACCGATTATTACGGTTTCAAAAAAGCTTTAGAACCTTTATTAAAGTCCAATCATAAGAACGCTTTAATATTAGGAACAGGAGGAGCTTCAAAAGGAGTTGCTTTTGCTTTAGAAAAATTAGGCATTTCCTATACTTTTGTCTCCAGAAACGCCACAGAAAAAGCAATTTCTTATCAACAGATCAATTCAAATACGTTTGAGAATTTTCAAATTATAATTAATTGTACGCCATTAGGGACGAGTCCCAAAATCGAACAATTTCCTCCGATTCCATATGATTTTTTTACTACAGAGCATATCGCTTTTGATTTAATTTATAATCCAGAGGAGACTGAATTTTTAAAAAGAGCCAAACAAAAAGGAGCTGTGATAAAAAACGGTATGGAAATGCTCGTTTTTCAGGCTGAGAAAGCTTGGGAAATATGGAATAAATAATCTTATTGTTTAAAAAAAAAGATCCTTTTTCAGATTTAGTTTAGTCCTAATCAATTCTAGCAAAGGATCTTAGTATTTAAATAAATCCAAAATTTAAGCTTAAAAAACACCTCTTTGAATATGCCAATTTTATAGCCCTGATAGTAGCGGCATCCCAGGCTTTTTAGCGTGGATAAAGAGAATAGCAGGAAAAAGCTCCAAATAAAAACAGTGTTTTTGATAATAAATAGCTATAAATAAGACGTTTTACTTTGAATTATAGCGAGCCTTTAGTATCTTTCGCCTTCAAAAAAATAGGAACCTTAAACATTTACAAAATGTTAGAAGAAAAGAATGATAACCTGCAGCATGCAGATGGAAATTTAGAGCAAAATCAACAAGAAATACTTTCTAGTGAAAAAGAAACGACTTCATCTGAAGATGTGCTTACAGAATCAAATGAAACTAATCTTGAGCTTTCTCCAGTCGAAGCAGAAATAGAAGCTGTAACAGACGTAGAATCTACTGATTTGATATCAGAAGTAAATTTGGATTCGGAAGTAAAAAACCAAAACGTAATTAGCGCAATTGAAACATTGAATGCTGAGGAAAGTGAAGATATTACACTTCGTGAAGCTATTCCAATGCTCGATTATGATAGCTTAACAATGGATGCTTTAGTAACCGAGTTGGAAAAGCTGGCAGATGTCGAAAAGGTGATGACTGTAAAAGATCACGTGGAAGAAATCAAGAAATCATTTCTAGACAAATACAATCATTTTATAGAGGAGAAAAAGGAAGAATTTCTGGCCGAAAATCCAGAAAGCTCCGAAGAATTTCACTATCACTTTCCTACTAAAATAAAATTTGACCAATTCTACAATCAATATAAAGAACGAAAAAATACTCATTTTAAAAGTCTCCAAACTAATTTGAAGTCAAACTTAGAAACGCGTTTGGCTATTGTTGAAGAGTTGAAAAACCTTATCAATCCTCAGGAAAACATCAAAGATACTTTGAAGCAATTCAATGAATTAAGAGAGCGTTGGAAAAATGCAGGTGCAATTCCGAAGGATAAATACAATCACGTTTGGAATAATTATCATTTTCATGTTGAGAATTTTTACGATTATCTTCACCTTGATAGAGAAGCGCGTGACATTGATTTTAAGCATAATTTAGATCAAAAACTAAAAATTATTGCTCGTGTTGAAGAGTTGGTAAATGATGCTGATATTAATACTGCTTTTAGAGAGTTACAAGATTTACACAAAATCTGGAAAGAAGATATTGGTCCAGTTTCCAGGGAAAATCGAGAGGAAGTTTGGAACAAATTCAGTGATTTGACCAAACAAATGCATGACCGAAGAGAGTTGCTTTTTGAAAAATTAAGAGGAACTGAGATAGAAAACTTAGAAAATAAAAAAGAAATTATTGGTAAAATAGAAGTACTAGCCGAAGAAAAAGTTAGTGCTCATGCAGCATGGTTAGCACAAATTGAAAAAGTAGAAGCTTTAAGAAATGACTTTTTCGCTGCTGGTAAAGTTCCAAGTGAATTGAACGAAGCAACATGGGCAAGTTTTAAAAATGCAGTTCGCAGTTTTAATGTCTTGAAAAACTCCTTTTACAAAGACATCAAAAAAGATCAAAATGACAACTTAAGCAAAAAACAAGCATTAGTTGCCAAAGCAAAAGAATTACAAGAAAGCACTGATTTTGCAAGCACAACTCCAATAATGAAGCGAATTCAGGAAGAGTGGAAAGAAATTGGCCATGTTCCCAGAAAATATTCTGATAAATTATGGGGTGAATTTAGAGCTGCCTGCAACAGTTATTTTGAAAAACTGAAAGAACAGAAAACAGAGGAGAACGGAGACGAAATAGCTGCATTTGAGAAAAAGAAAGCTTATTTAGAAACTTTAAAATCGTTTGAATTAGTTGGGGAACATAAAACTGATTTAGATGCAATTAAGTTACATATCGAAAACTGGAAAGCATTTGGTAGAGTTCCATTTCCTAGAAGGCATATTGAAGGGAAGTTTAATAAAATCCTAGATGCTTTATTTGAAAAATTAAGTTTAAGTAAGAAAGACACTGATTTAATGCGTTTTTCTAACCGTATCGATCATTTATCAGAAAATAATGACACTCGTAAAATAGAGAATGAAAAGATATTCTTGATGCGTAAAATAGATGAAGTACGCAATGAAATTTTTCAATTGGAAAACAACATTCAGTTTTTTACCAATACCAAAAATGCTAAAAAAGAAAATTCTATTGTATTAGAAGTTCGCAAAAACATCGAAAAGCACAGAGAAGGTCTTGAAGTTTGGATTGAAAAACTAAAACAATTAAGAAATTTATAACCGTTTTAAAATACACGAATTTTTTTTCTAATTCTCCCGAAAAGTTTGGGTAAATTTAGAATTAAATTTTAGAATATATCAAAGAGGCTCAATGAGCCTCTTTTTTTATGTAAATGTATTTTACAATATGATAATTATCATTTTAATTTTTTCGAACAAACCTTAAATTTGAATGTAAATAAATGGCTTTGCTATGAAAAATTCTCTCATCCAAAAATATAATGTTCCGGGTCCAAGATACACCAGTTATCCTACTGTACCTTATTGGGATGAGACTGACTTTTCTTATGAAATGTGGATTGAAACATTGCGAAAATCGTTTTTAGAAACAAATGAGACGGAAGGAATAAGTCTTTATATCCATTTGCCTTTTTGCGAAAGCATGTGCACTTTTTGCGGATGTAGTAAACGAATTACAAAGAATCACGAAGTTGAAAATCCATACATTGAAGCTGTATTAAAAGAATGGGTTTTATATTGTAAAATACTGGGCAAAAAACCGACCATTAAAGAAATTCATTTAGGCGGTGGAACTCCAAC
>CANEZU010000221.1 GCA_947444255.1 Flavobacteriaceae bacterium
AATAAAACGGTAAACATAAATTTAGGTGGAATGTTTTTTCATATTGATGAAGATGCCTACCAAAAACTAACAAGATATTTTGATGCTATAAAACGATCGCTATCGAATTCCTCTGGACAAGACGAAATCATTAAAGATATTGAAATGCGTATCGCTGAATTAATATCCGAAAAACACACTAATGACAAACAAGTCATCAATCTAAAAGAACTTGATGAAATCATAGCAGTAATGGGACAACCGGAAGATTACCGTATTGAAGACGAAAATCCTCAAGAGAATACGAATACCTACCATGCCAATAAAAAAAGCAAAAAATTATACCGCGATACCGATAAAGGAATGATTGGTGGTGTAGCTGCTGGTCTCGGCCATTATTTTGGAATCGATACCGTATGGATCAGAGTGGTTTTAGTACTACTTGTTTTTGCAGGATTTGGAACCGGGATACTCGCCTATATTATCTTATGGGCAGTAACACCTGAAGCACAATCGACCTCTGAAAAATTGGAAATGAATGGGGAACCGGTAACTATTTCGAATATTGAAAAAAAAGTACGGGAAGAATTTGATTCGGTTTCTGATAAAATGAAAAATGTAGATTATGACAAATATGGAAATCAAATAAAATCGGGAGCAGGAAAAGTGGGGAATTCTCTTGGGAATTTTATCATTGCCATTTTAAAAGCATTCTCTAAATTTATTGGTATACTTTTAATTATTTCCGGATTATTTGTCTTAATCAGTCTCTTCATAGGCGTGTTTACTTTAGGCTCTTTCGCCTTTATTGAATTCCCTTGGCAAAGTTTTATTGAATCTGGAAATTTCACCGATTATCCTATTTGGTGCTTTGGATTATTGATGTTTTTTGCAGTGGGTATTCCCTTCTTTTTCTTAACCGTATTGGGTTTTAAATTGGTATCACCCAACCTAAAATCAATCGGAAATATTGCAAAATATACCTTGTTGGCAATTTGGTTGATCTCGATTTCACTAGCTAGTATCATAGGAATTAAACAAGCCACAGCCTTTTCAGCAGATGGAAGAATGGTGAAAAAGGAAACCCTAAACATAACTCCAACGGATACCTTGTCTGTAAAATTCGTACACAGTGATTATTTTGCAAAAGATATTAATGATCGTGGAATTTTTAAAATTACCCAGGATTCTACTAAAGCAGATGTGATTTATTCCAATAATGTAAGTTTAAAAATAGAAAAAACAGAAGCGAATTTACCTTATATCCAAATCGAGAAAGAAGCCAAAGGAAAATCATTTTCCGAAGCTAAAGAAAGAGCAGAACAAATAAAGTACGATTACAAAATTGTCGGGAACCAACTTATCTTTGATAACTATTTGTTGACGGATTTGAAAAATAAATTTAGAGATCAGGAAGTAGAAATTACATTATATTTACCTAAAGGAACCCTGTTCAAAGCAGATTCTAGCCTGCAGGACTATGATCATTCTGATAATGACTTTTTCAATTTACATTTTAGTTCCAACGACTATATCTATAAGGTCGAAAACAATCAGGTTAAATGCCTGAATTGTCCTGAAGACGAAAATGAATATAATGATAGCTCTACCGATAGCAACGATTCAACCGCCACAGGTATCATTTTAAATGAAGACGGTATTCTGATCAAAACAACAAAAAAAACAGAAGATTAGAAATAAAATAAACTAAAATGGAGTTAACATAAAAACCAACTAATCATGATAAAATTTATTGTTTTTTTGACTAAAATGATCCTGCTCACTGCAATTAGTTTATTTTTTGCATCCTGTAATTTTAAGGGGATTAAAGGCAGTGGAAATGTAACAACCGAAAACAGACCTCTCAGCGAAAATTTTACTGGGATACAAGTAGATAACGGTCTGGAATTAATACTAGAACAATCCAACGAAACTAAAGTAAATGTCGTTGCCGATGATAATTTGCAAACTCATATTAAAACTGAAATTAAAAATGGCATTCTGATAGTCACCTCAGATTTTAGTAATTTTTACAATGTAAAATCAAATAAAGTATATGTTTTCGCCCCTCATATCGAAACAATTGAGGCCTCTTCTGGTTCTGAGTTTAAAGCGACAAACACTATAAAGGCCGATGACATCCAAATCAAATCTAACGGCGGCTCCACCATTGAAATTGCAATTGAAACAGAACAGGCAACCATCCAAGCATCAGGTGGAAGCAATATCATGATAAAAGGGAAGGCAATAAGACTAAAAACCAACGCATCAAGCGGCAGTTCTATTGAAGCCGAAAAATTACTGTCTAATGATATTTCAGCTAATGCATCAAGTGGAAGTAACATTCAAGTATACCCTTTACAAAGCCTAAACGCCGATGCTTCAAGCGGAAGTTCCATTTCTTACCACAACAATCCGAAGACGTTGAATGTAAATTCCAGTTCAGGTGGAAGCATAAATAAAGAATAAACTAAGAAACATCCCTGCAAGTAGGGATGTTTTTTTTTATATTTGGAAAAAAAAACAGAAACATGAAAAAAACGGCAACACTCCTTTTGATACTTTTAATACATTTTTCATCCTACAGTCAGGACAAAATTAAAGGTTCTAAAATCGTAACCGTGGAACAAAAAGCGACTACCGATTTTGAAACACTGGAAGTGGAAGATAATTTGGAAATATTCCTAATCAAAGGTGAAAAATGTGGTGTCGAAATTGAAGCCGATGATAATCTTCATGATATTATAGTCATAAATTTGAAAGATAAAAACTTACACTTATCAACCGCAAAAGAAATCACTTCTGCTAAAAAAATAAGTGTGCGAATTACCTATACGGATGCTTTCAAAATGGTAATAGCCAAAGACAAATCAATGATAACCGCCCTAGAAGAAATAAATCTGGAGGAGTTTACCCTTAAAAGTTTTGATGAATCTAAAATTTTCGTAAACGCTAAAACAACTACTTTTACCCTGATGGCCAACGACAAATCAAAATTGGAACTGAACCTTAAATCGGAAAATGCTACGATTGAATTGAGTAAAAATGCCCAATTAAAAGCCTTAATTTCTTCCTTACAATTAACCTTTGATATGTACCAAAAAACAAATGCTATAATCGAAGGAGATGCTACAAATTTGAAATTACGATTAGACAACAATGCTGACTTTACAGGGAAAAATTTAACCGCTACCAATGCAGAAATAATAACCGAAGGCTATTCCAATTGCAACATCCTGGTAAATACCGCTGCCACTATAGAAGCTTCTGGAAAATCTGAAATACAACTATTTGGGGACCCAAAAATAGATTTGAAAAAGTTTGCAGAATCCGCCATCTTATATAAAAAACCATTTAAATAAAATACAAATCGTTCTCAACAAGCTATAAAAAAAGTCCCAATTAATTAATTGGGACTTTTTTTAGTAGAATAGAAACAACTATTTATTTATTCGTTCGCCGCCAAATAACGTTCTGCGTCCAATGCTGCCATACAACCCGTACCTGCAGCTGTTATAGCCTGACGATACACATGATCTGCAGCATCACCAGCAACAAAAACACCGACTACATTCGTTTTAGAGGTTCCAGGAATAGAAACTATATAACCCGTTTCATCAAGGCTAACAAATTCTTTAAAAATACCAGTATTCGGTTGATGTCCAATAGCCACGAAGAAACCAGTCGCTGGAATATCAAAAATAGCACCACTACTTTTATCCTTAGCGCGTACTCCCGTAACTACCTGATCATCTCCAAGTACCTCAACAGTATCATGATTCATTAGAATAGTAATATTCTCCGTTTTGCGAACGCGCGCTTCCATAATTTTAGAAGCCCTGAATTTTTCACTTCGAACCAACATCGTAACTTTTGAACATAATTTAGAAAGATAATGCGCTTCTTCACAAGCCGAATCTCCCGCTCCTACTATAACAACTTCTTGATTTCTGTAAAAGAACCCATCACAAACAGCACAAGCAGAAACACCACCACCCATTTGCAAATAATGCTGCTCCGAAGGCAATCCTAAATATTTAGCCGTAGCTCCTGTAGAAATAATCACCGTTTCACAATGCAATTCTTTAGTATCATTAATCCATACTTTGTGAATCGGACCGCTGAAATCTACTTTCGTAGCCCAACCATCTCTGACATCCGTACCAAAACGTTCCGCCTGACTTTGCAATTGAACCATCATTTCAGGACCCGTAACGCCATCAACATATCCAGGAAAATTTTCAACCTCATTAGTAGTGGTTAATTGACCTCCTGGTTGAGTTCCCTGATATAAAACAGGACTCATATTCGCTCTGGCAGCATAAATC
>CANEZU010000222.1 GCA_947444255.1 Flavobacteriaceae bacterium
AAAGTTTGGGGAAAAAATGATGACTGTTCCTAAAGGCGCGAATGTAAGTGAATTTCTAAAAACTTGCGAAGCAAAATATGTATTGTTCGGTATTCCGGAAGACATTGGAATACGCGCTAATTTTGGCAGACCTGGTGCTGCTTCAGCCTGGGAAAGTGCTATTCGCAGTATTGCAAATATTCAGTACAATCGTTTTTCTAAAGGAGATGAGCTCTTAGTTTTGGGGCAATTAGATGTTGCCGAAGAAATGGAAGCCGTACGGAAACTAAATTTCAATGATATTGAAGACCGTAAGAAATTAAGTGATTTGGTGGTCAAAATAGACAAAGAAGTCGCTCATATTGTTTCAAGGATCATAAAAGCAGGAAAAAAGCCAATAATCATTGGCGGCGGTCATAATAATTCCTACGGAAATATTAAAGGAACGGCTTTGGCCAAAGGCAAACCAATCAATGCCATCAACTTTGATGCCCATTCTGATTTTAGAATTTTAGAAGGCCGACACAGCGGCAATGGTTTTTCGTATGCTTATGAAGAAGGATTCTTACATAAATATTTCATTTTTGGTTTACACGAAAACTATACTTCTAAAAAAGTGCTGAGCAATATCAAGAAAATTGACGATCGGGTTCGTTTTAATACCTATGACGAAATTGCGATACGGAGACAGAAAAACTTTGACAAAGAATTACACTTAGCCCATGAATTCATCAAAGATGAAGTTTACGGAATTGAAATTGATCTCGATGCTATTCCAAATATTGCCAGTAGTTCGATGACAATGAGTGGATTTTCAGTAGAACAATTGCGGCAATTTGTTCATTTTTTTGGTAAAAATCAAAACGCTACTTATTTACATGTTTGCGAAGGTGCACCTGATTTGGGAGAAGAAAAAAACAATCACCTCATCGGTAAATTAATTGGATATCTAGTAACTGATTTTATGAAAGCGAATGACCCTACAGAAACCTTAATCATGAATATGGATGTTCGAATATGATCTAAAAAAGTAGCTAAATTAAATACGCTATCTTTGCAGCGAATTAAGTCAATTTATACTTGATTCTTAAAAACAAAAATATGTTATTTGAAGATTTATCACTTTCTAAAAGTATCCAAAAAGCCGTTTTCGAAGAAGGCTATATTGAAGCAACACCTATACAAGAACAATCTATTCCTTTAGTTTTAGCAGGAAGAGATTTAATTGGCTGTGCTCAAACCGGAACAGGAAAAACCGCAGCATTTGCTATACCTATTATACATCAATTGCACCGAATTGTAGGTTCCTCTAAAAAATCAAAACCAATCAGAGCGCTAGTTATCACTCCAACGAGAGAATTAGCCGTTCAAATTGGTCAAAATTTTGAACGCTACGGAAAATATACCAATCTAACCCAACTTACCATTTTTGGTGGTGTTTCTCAAAACCCACAAGTAGATACTTTGAGAAAAGGAGTTGATATCTTAGTAGCAACACCCGGAAGATTATTGGATTTACACAAACAAGGATTTATAGATTTAGACCATCTGCATACATTAGTTTTAGATGAAGCCGATCAGATGCTGGATATGGGATTTGTTAATGACGTTAAAAAAATCGTCAAACTTACACCAAAGAACAGACAAACCCTTTTCTTCTCAGCAACCATGCCGATTGCGATCCGCGAATTGGCAGAAATGTTTTTAAAAGATCCTGCAACGGTAAGTGTATCTCCTGTATCTTCTACAGCCGAAAAGGTTGAGCAACATGTCTATTTTGTTGACAAAACAGAAAAAAGAAATTTACTCTATCATTTAATAAAAAACGAAAATCTATCCGATGTCTTGGTTTTTTCAAGAACCAAACACGGAGCAGATAATGTTGTAAAGGCATTGCGAAAACATGGTGTTGCAGCGGAAGCTATTCACGGTGACAAATCGCAAAATGCGAGACAACGCGTTTTAGACAGTTTCAAGAATAAAGAAGTAGGAGTTCTTGTGGCTACCGATATAGCAGCCAGAGGTATTGATATTGATCATCTTCCTTATGTGATCAATTTTGATTTACCGAATATTCCGGAAACCTATGTACACCGAATAGGAAGAACCGGGCGAGCAGGAAATGGCGGAATTGCGATTTCTTTTTGCAGCAAAGACGAAGAACAATATTGGAAAGATATTCAGAAGCTTATAAAGGTAGATGTCAAAACGATTTCAGACCACCCTTACCCCTGGTTGAGCTCAAGCTCATCCAATCCAGAAACCAAGCAAAACAATTCGAATCGAAGTGGTGGAGCACATAAATCCAGAAAATCGGATGCTTCAAAACAGAATAAAAAGCGATGGTATTAATTTAGCTACAGGCTAGAAAACCAATCGGTAAGAAATACCTTTTAGAAAATATTTAAAAACGTTGTTAAGCAGTAACTTATTGTTTTTCAACGTTTTAAAATTTATTTTTGATTCTAAAACGAATAAAATCCTTAAATTTGGTACTGTATTTATAAACAATTTAATACCAAATATTATGGAAACATTAGTTAAAAGAGACGGCTTATTCCCGTCTGTGGTGAATCGATCAGTAAACAATCTTTTTGATGATTTTTTTACCCGAGATATTTTTGATTGGACTGACAAAAATATGACTGTCATTGGAAATAATTTACCCTCTGTAAATTTAAAAGAAACAGATACAAAGTTAATTGTTGAATTAGCAGCACCTGGTTTAAAAAAAGAAGATTTTAAAGTAGAGATAGACAATAGCATTTTACTAATCTCTTCAGAAAAACAAGAAGAAAAACAGGATATCAATAAAAAAGAAGATTATGTTCGTAAAGAATTTAGTTTTCAATCTTTTTTAAGATCTTTTACCTTGCCAGACTATGCTGATGAGTCTAAGATTGAAGCGACTTACAAAGACGGAATTCTTCATGTAGCCATCAATAAAAAAGAAGGAGCTAAAAGAAAAGCAATGAAAACGATTCCGATAAAATAAATCCTGCGAAAGCGGGACATTTTATCTCCGAATTCAAATTTTAAAAAAAACCTTTCGACTAGAGAAAAGTCGGAAGGGTTTTTATTTTTTAACTTAGTGCTAGTTTAAATTTTTAGTGGGATGAATTAGGTTGTAAATCATCTGAAACAAAAGCACGGGTTCGAAGGGTTTAATGATTATATCATTCATTCCCGAAGCCAAAGCTTCTTCGGTAATTTCATCTTTATCAAAAGCGGTTAATGCAATAATAGGCACTTTAATTCCCTTAGTTCTAATGCGTCGTGTTGTTTCAAAACCATCAATTACCGGCATGTTAATATCCATCAAAATAAGGTCGTAAGAATTCGAATCTAATAATTCTAAGGCGGCCAGACCATCATCGACCACCTCACATTTGAAATTATTTTTCTCCATTATTTTTTTGGTCACGATCTGGTTAATCTTATTGTCATCAACCACAAGTACCCTTAATCGTTGACTTGAAGTTAAATCTACCCTTATATTATTTATGATTTCTTTGGTTTTAGCTTCGTCCATTTCAAAAGCAATAACAAATTTAAAAGTAGTCCCTTCCCCTAGTTTGCTCTCTAAAATAATGGTACTATCAAACAATTCTATTAATTTTTTTACAATCGACAATCCCAATCCTGTTCCCTGATAATCATCTTGCTTTCTGGATATTTGAACAAATTTATCAAATATTTTATCTTGATCCATTTCTGCAATTCCTTCACCATTATCCCTAATCTGGAATTCAATATAATGCAATTTAGCATCCACTTTTAAAAGATTTGCCTGAATAACAACCTTTCCTTTCTTGGTGAATTTCAAGGCGTTAGACACTAAATTCATCAGAATCTGAGAAAGTCTTAATTTATCTCCAATTAGGAATTCAGGTAGGGAAGGATCTGCTAGAATTTGGACACTATTTTGATTTTTATTAGCTAAAAACTGTAATGAACTGCTAATCATATTGAGTTCATCTGGGATATTAAAAGTCAGTTTTTCGAGTACAATCCGGTTTTCTTCTATTTTATTAATTTGAAGAATATCATTTACCAAGGATAATAAATAGCGGGCCGAAAACTTCAACGAATTAAGATGTGGACTATTTGCTAATTCTTTATGTTCGTCTAAAATCATATTGGTAATACCCACCACGCCATAAAGGGGAGTTCGTAATTCGTGACTTATCGTTGAGACAAATTGCGTTTTTAACAAGGACGCTTCCTCGGCTTTTTCTTTGGCTCGAATTAATTCTTCATTGGCGATTAATAGTTCCCTATTTGTTTTTTTTCTGAAATTATTATTTTTATAAAAA
>CANEZU010000223.1 GCA_947444255.1 Flavobacteriaceae bacterium
ATGGTGGCTTTTGAAACAAATCTACAATAAGGATTTGATGTACAAAGGCTATACTATTCAGCCATATTCTCCTAAAGCCGGTACTGGATTGAGTTCCCACGAAGTGAATCAACCAGGAAGTTATCGCGATGTTACCGATACAACCGTTGTAGCACAATTTAAAGCGTTAACCGAAACTTTACCCACACAACTTCTAGGTTTTGGTGACATTCACTTTTTGGCCTGGACCACAACTCCTTGGACTTTGCCTTCCAATACGGCTTTAACCGTAGGTCCAAAAATCGAGTATGTGCTGGTGTCTACGTTTAATCAATATACTTATTTACCTTCAAAAGTAGTTTTGGCTAAGAATTTAGTCGGAAAACAATTTGCGAAAGGTTTTTTTGAAAGTAAAGATTCAGCTGATTTTGAAAATTTCAAAGCGGGGGATAAAAATATTCCTTATGAAATTTTGACAGCTTGCAAAGGCTCCGATTTAGTAGGAATTCGCTACGAGCAATTGATGCCTTTTGTTTTGCCTTATCAAAATGCAGAACACGCTTTTAGAATAATATCGGGAGATTTTGTGACAATAGATGACGGAACTGGAATTGTACATACTGCACCAACTTTTGGAGCTGATGATGCCAAAGTAGCCAAGGAAGCAAGTCCGGAAATACCGCCAATGCTGGTCCTTGATGTTGATGGAACTCCAGTGCCTTTAGTAGATTTGCAAGGAAAATTCACTTCTCATGTTGGAGAATATGGAGGTAAATATGTCAAAAACGAATATTATGATGAAGGTACAGCTCCGGAGCGTTCTGTTGATGTTGAAATTGCTATCCAATTAAAAGAGGAAAACAAAGCGTTCAAAGTGGAGAAATACGTTCACAGTTATCCGCATTGCTGGAGAACAGATAAACCGATTTTATATTATCCTTTGGATTCTTGGTTTATCAAAGTTACAGAAGTTCGGGATCGCATGTTTGATTTGAACGAAACGATTAACTGGAAGCCAAAAGCAACTGGAGAAGGACGATTTGGAAATTGGTTAAAAAACGCTAATGATTGGAACTTATCGCGTTCCCGGTATTGGGGAATCCCATTGCCAATTTGGAGAACTGAAGATAAAAAAGAAGAAATTTTAATAGGTTCTGTAGAAGAACTCTATAATGAAATAGAGAAATCTGTTGCGGCAGGTTTTCAGGCTGAGAATCCATTTCAAAGTTTTGAAATCGGAAACATGAGTGAAGAAAATTACGATCGGATTGATTTACATAAAAATGTAGTTGATGAAATTGTACTGGTTTCCCCTTCCGGAAAAGCTATGAAACGCGAAAGTGATTTGATTGACGTATGGTTTGACAGTGGTTCAATGCCTTATGCTCAATGGCATTATCCTTTTGAAAACAAAGATAAAATTGATGAAAATAAGGATTTTCCGGCTGATTTTATTGCAGAAGGAGTTGATCAAACTCGTGGTTGGTTTTATACTTTACACGCTATTGGAACCTTAGTCTTCGATAAAATAGCGTATAAAAATGTCGTTTCTAACGGACTGGTTTTAGACAAAAACGGCCAAAAAATGTCCAAACGTCTTGGTAATGCTGCAGATCCATTTGAAACTTTATCAGAATATGGACCAGATGCCACGCGTTGGTATATGATTTCCAATGCTAATCCATGGGACAATTTAAAATTTGATCTAGAAGGAATTGCTGAGGTTCGACGTAAATTCTTTGGAACCTTATACAACACCTATTCCTTTTTTGCGTTGTATGCTAATATTGACAAATTTACCTATGAGGAAGCCGAAATTCCATTAAACGAAAGGCCAGAAATAGATCAGTGGATTATTTCTGAACTCAATACGTTGATCAAAGAGGTTGACGCCTATTATGCGGATTATGAACCAACGAAGGCTGCACGAGCTATATCTGATTTTGTTCAGGAAAACCTAAGTAACTGGTACGTTCGTTTGTGCAGGAGACGTTTTTGGAAAGGCGAATATGCCCAAGATAAAATCGCGGCCTATCAAACTTTATATACCTGTTTGTTAACTATAAGTAAGCTAGGAGCTCCAATCGCCCCTTTCTTCATGGACAAACTTTACAGAGATTTAATTTTAGCAACACAATCAGAAAAAGAAGAGAGTGTACATTTGGCAAAATTCCCAAAATACGTTGAAAACTTTGTTAATAAATCGTTAGAGAGCAGAATGCAGAAAGCGCAGACGATCTCTTCCTTGGTATTATCACTTCGAAAAAAGGTGATGATTAAGGTACGTCAACCTTTGCAAAGGGTTATGATTCCTATACTTGACGAAGATCAGCGTGTTGAAATACAAGCAATATCGGAACTCGTTAAGGCTGAGGTAAATGTAAGAGAAATCGTTCTTATAGATGATGCTTCGGGAATTTTAGTGAAACAAATAAAACCAAATTTCAAGGCTCTAGGGCCACGTTTTGGAAAAGATATGGGATTGATATCCAAAGAGATACAGTCGTTTTCACAGGAGCAAATCAACCAGCTGGACAAGGAGGGAAGCCTCTCGCTTGTTATTTCAGGAAAAAGTTTAACTTTAACATTAGAAGATGTAGAAATAACATCACAAGATATTGAAGGATGGCTGGTAGCAAACTCTAACGGAATAACGGTAGCACTTGACATTATAATCTCTCCCGAATTAAAAGAAGAAGGGATTGCCAGGGAATTAGTCAACCGAATACAGAATGTTAGAAAAGATTCCGGATTTGAAGTTACGGATAAAATACGAGTGTATTTACAAAAAAATCAGATGCTTGAAGCGGCAGTTCAGGCTAATGAAGCCTATATTAAGGCAGAAACACTAACAGAAGCATTAGTTTTTGAAGAAAATCTAGTTGATGGAGCAGAAATAGAATTTGACGAAATAAAAACAAAAATAACAATTACAAAAAATTAGAATATGGTAGAAGATATAGCAAGATACTCGGATGCTGATTTAGCTGAGTTCAAAGAAATTATTCTTAAGAAAATACAAAAATCGCAATCAGATTTAGAGCTGATAAAAAGTGCTTATATGAATGATTTAAATAATGGTACAGACGACACGTCTCCAACATTTAAAGCATTTGAAGAAGGAAGCGAAACTATGTCTAAAGAAGCGAACTCACAGTTAGCTATTCGTCAAGAAAAATTCATCCGCGATTTGAAAAATGCATTATTCCGAGTGGAGAATAAAACTTACGGTGTTTGTAAAGTAACCGGAAAACTTATCAGCAAAGAACGATTGAGAATTGTGCCTCACGCTACTATGAGTATTGAAGCTAAAAACCTACAACGATAATCAAAATAAAGGATTTTAATAAACGCTCTTTCGGGGGCGTTTTTTTTATAAAATAGTATTACTTTTACGCCATTAAAATTTGTAAAATGACATTGAAAAAAGCGTATTTCCTTATATTTATTATTTTACTTGTTGATCAGGTGTCCAAAATATATATCAAGACTAATTTTATATTGGGAGAAGAAGTAAATGTCTTTAATTGGTTTAAAATTCTCTTCATAGAAAATGAAGGGATGGCTTGGGGAACTGAAATTCCGGGAGCTTATGGCAAATTATTTCTTACACTTTTTAGATTAGTAGCTGTTTCTGCTATAGGTTATTGGCTTTGGGATTCAGTTGAGAACAAACAAAGTTCCAATTATTTAATTGTTGCGATTGCTTTAATTTTTGCGGGTGCTTTTGGGAATATTATTGATTCTGTTTTTTACGGTATTATTTTTGACGACAGTCACTATAAATTAGCTACTTTATTTCCTGAAAAACCTTACGGAATTCTGTTTCACGGAAAAGTAGTCGACATGCTTTATTTTCCTTTTTGGGAAGGACATCTTCCTTCTTGGTTGCCTGTTTGGGGCGGAAAAGATTTCAAGTTTTTTAATGCTATTTTTAATATTGCTGATATGGCAATTTCTACTGGTGTTGGAATTTTGATTGTCTTTAACAAAAGAGCATTCCCTAAAACGGATTAATTTCTAAAAGGTGTAAATTTGTTTTGGCGTAATACAATAATCTAATTTGACATCATTTTCAAAAACATCATCGATTTGGTCTTCTGCATCAAAGAAGGACAAGCCAATTTTGATAACATCTAATTTGCATTCGGAGAGGAAAGTGTCATAAAAACCTTTTCCATATCCTACTCTATTTCCTGATTTGTCAAAAGCCAAAAGTGGAACTAATACGACCTCAATTTTAGATGTAGGTACTTCAATTCCATCAACAGGTTCCGGAATATTG
>CANEZU010000224.1 GCA_947444255.1 Flavobacteriaceae bacterium
AATATTTTCTGGATGGGCAATTTCGAGTTCTACAAGTCCGTTTTCATTGCTCAAGCGAATGGGAATTTCATCAAAAACAGCGAATTCAATTTGGCCCCGACTTCCTATAATTTCAACGCGATCTGATCTCCCACTGCTGCCAAAATTCCAACTTCCACTTCCAGTAATTCCCGATTCATGAACCCAACAAGCAGTCATGGCATCTTTTGCAGTATAAAGCCCCTGCTGATTCTCACTAAAACCAGATACCGCTTTTATGTCGCCTAAGAGAAAACCAATCAGGTCCAAACCATGACTCGCCAAATCATCAAAATAACCACCAGGGGCAACCTTGGCATCCGTTCTCCAATTATAAACTCCAGACAAATCAACTGCCGATGGTATCTTAGTCAAATGCCAGCTGACATGCCGAACAGTTCCAATTTCATTTTCGGCTATCCATTTTTTTATTTGCAGAAATCGAGGAAGCGAACGGCGGTAATAAGCAACAAATAAAGGGAGATTTCGCTTTTCAAAAGCCTGCTGAATGAGCTTGCTCTCTGCATAACTGGGCGACAACGGTTTTTCAATACAGCAAATTTTGCCCGCCTCGGCTACTTTTAATCCATAATACAAATGGGTATCCGGTGGTGTCGCAATATAAACCGCATCAATATCTGGATTATTAATTAGCAAATCAGCATCGGTATAATAATTCTTAACTCCATGTCGATGCGCATAATCTGCAGCCTTAATCCCATCACGACGCATCACAGCACTAAGTTCAAAACCGGATGTTTTCTGATAAGCAGGTCCGCTTTTAAGCTCGGTTACATCCCCGCAACCTATAATACCCCAACGAATTATCTTGTTTTTATCGTGAATCATACTATTTCAAATTTAAAATGGAGTACTTCTTTAATAAATAATTCTGAATAAAGGCGAAGCAGTATTCAAATATAATTCCTCTAAAATAAACCTTTTCTATTTAGTATTATTTTATAAAACATTTTTTTTCAGAATTATATAGTACTTTATAATACTCATTTAATTATAAGTTATATTGATTAATTGTTTAATATTTTTCATAATTAAAAATATTACTACTTTTTTTTTGTTAATTATTAAAATTTATTACTATATTTGATAAGTGTAACAATAACACTTAACATAAAAAATACAAACATGGAAAAAAAATTACGCTCAAAAAAAGTACTAGTACTTTCTTTTATTTTGTTTTTAACCGCTACGCTTACCTCCACTGCACAAACCTATGATTGGACAGGAGCTGTGGATGGCAATTTTTACAATGCCGCAAATTGGTCAAGCACTTCTGGACCTGTAGCATTTGATGATTCTGCTTTTAAGTTTGTGAGAACCCATAACGTGGGGGCACATCATCCAATTATTAGTTCATTCACCGCTTGGAGACCAGGAGTTTTTGATAATACAGAAGGCGAGTTGACCGTAAATGCCGATTTTAATGTCTATTTCAATGACGTACTAAACGGAACAGTTACCGTAAACACCGGTGCCATATTTACCTGTAGTAATATTTTCCGAATTGGAGCTAGCGGTCCCGGAATTCTTAATGTAAACGGTGGTACCTTCAGATCAAATGACCCAGGAAACTGGCAAGGTATTTTTATCGGAGTGCTTGCCGGAGGCAATGGTACGGCCAATATCAACAGTGGCGGTCTAATAGACGGTGGGTATCAATTAGAAGTTGGTACTCGCGATTTCTTCCCTACAGGTGTTTTAAATGTAAATACCGATGGTACTGCGCAGGCTTTTTGGGCAACCGTAATTGGTCCAAATGGAACCATCAATATGAATGGTGGTGTTTTAAATACAGGAGAACGATTATTAATAGGTGATTTATGGCTCGATCATGCCGAAAATCCAGGTACGAAATCGGCTATTGAAGGGAACCTTAATATCAATTCAGGAACCATTACGGTAAATCACAATAACTTAGACCAATCTAATAACGTTGATCGCCCTATTCTGGTTTTAAATCCAAAATCTAAAGTAACAATTGACAATGGAACTTTAATTTTAAAACAAACAGGACACGATTTTACAGCAGTAATAAATGAATATGTTACAAATGGATTAATTGTAGCAACTGCCGGGAAAACTATAAATGTTTCCTACGACGGAACAAATACGACCATTAATGCTCAAAATTTAGCAGTTGCCAATTTTAATACTTCAGCTAAAAACAATTTCATAATATATCCTCTCCAAGATGCCTTAAATATTAAAGCTAAAAAAGATATAAATACCAACATTAAAGTATCCGTTATTAATTTAATGGGGAAAACAGTTATCGAAAACCAATCCCTAAAAAATAACTCAGGTAGCTATACTTTAGAGATGAAAAACAAATTATCGACTGGTGTATACATTGTAAAAATTAGTACCGAAAATGAAAGCTTTTCTACAAAAGTGAATATTAAATAAGAGAGTAGTATTTTTAAAAATAGCATAAATACTATTTAAAAGAAATTAAAAACCCCAAACGCGTTTTATTGACGTGTTTGGGGTTTAATTTTGAATACTAATTAATAGGTATCCTATTTAACGACGGTGATGCGTTCTATGTCTGTCATGACCTCTGTCGTGACCTCTATCATGCCCATTATTTCTTCCGTAACGTATCGGTACGCAAGATGAAATTGTGGCAATTAAAAGTATTGCCCATATCGTTCTTTGAAATTTTTTCATGATCTAAAATTATTTAATTAACAATGAAATAGCCTTATCATCTATTTCTCACTCTACAAATTTAAGTCAATTAGTACGTTTGATTCTTACATAATTTTGGCTACTACTTGTATAATTCCCACATTTTAAATAAAATAGTATCAAAAAATAGATGCCTAACTCTAACTTAAATATTTTTTCTAATAGAAAATTGCGTTATTTGATACACTAATGATGAAACTTATGCCGAAAAACAATTTTCAAAGAATGATAGCCCTCGCCGAGGAAGTTTTTGATTCCAAAAAAGACAGCAATCAATTGGATATTAATCCCGAGGTGATGGAACGCCTGTTGCGAATTCATCCGGCAACTATTTCTGAACACGATGACGGAAATGGTCCTGTCGCCTGGATGATTCTAATACCAACAACTGCTAATCTAAGAGATGAATTTTTAGCTCAGAAAATATCCGAAAAAGAACTTTTTGAAAAAACACCTCTTGATACTCCTTATGAGGCACTTTACCTTTGTTCCGCCATGGTTTTAGAAGAATACCGAAGAAAAGGTATTGCCCAAAATCTGGTGACTAAAGCAATTGAATCCATCCGAAAAGACCATCCTATAAATTCTCTTTTTGTATGGGCCTTCAGCAAGGATGGAGATGCGGCAGCGGAAGCTTTAGCGCAGCAAATTTCATTACCCCTACTTAAAAGACCTAAATAACGTAAAAATAACTAATCTTAAAATATGGCAAATAAAATAGCACTACTTACAGGCGGAAGTCGCGGACTAGGCAAAGAAATGGCAATCGCTCTTGCTCTTAAAAATACAGATCTGATTCTTACCTATAATACCAATAAAACCGAAGCCGATAAAGTCGTTTCTGAAATTCAGGCCATTGGCCAAAAAGCAATTGCGCTCCAATTTGATGTGTCCGATTTGAAATCGTTTGACTCCTTTCTCATTGAAATCGATCGGGTTTTAAAAGAAAACTGGAACACCGATAAACTGGATTTTCTAATCAATAATGCCGGTATCGGAGCAACAATTCCAATTGAAAAAGTAACCGAAGAGGATTTTGATCATTTAATGAACATTCATTTTAAAGGCGTATACTTCCTAACTCAGAAATGTTTACCCCGTATTAATGATAACGGTGGACTTGTCTTTATTTCATCGGGCACCACCCGATTTTGTGTTCCCGGTTATTCGGTTTATTCTTCGCTCAAAGGGGCTGTTGAAATCTTTACTAAATATGTTGCTAAAGAATACGGACATCGCGGAATACGATCCAATATCGTGGCTCCCGGTGCAATTGAAACCGACTTTAATGGGGCCGCTATAAGAAACAATCCGCAAATGAAAGGTTTTCTTGCCAGTCAAACTGCCTTGGGAAGAGTCGGTCGAGCCGATGACATTGGAACCGTTGTTGCTTTTTTATGCACCGATGAGGCCAAATGGATCAACGGTCAAAAAATTGAAGTTTCAGGTGGAATGAATTTATAAAGGGAAAATTTTTAAAATAAAAACCGATGCTTATAAACATCGGTTTTCTCTTTTTATTCTTGAGATTC
>CANEZU010000225.1 GCA_947444255.1 Flavobacteriaceae bacterium
TCATTGCTCTTTCACTAATATTAGGTTTGTCATTGAATTATATTGGGATTTCTCCCATTCAGGCATTGATTTATTCTGCTATCCTCTATGGACTAACCGCTCCCGTTTTAATCGCGATAATATTGCACATCTCCAATAACAAAAAAGTGATGGGAGAATTTACGAATACAAGAACGATCAATATTCTGGGTTTCACAGCATTTATCATAATGTCATTAGCGGCCATAGTTTTAATTTATCTACAATTCACTGAATAAAAAGATCCTGATATCCAAAATTATTTTCCTAAAAATAAGATAGTTTCTAATTTCAATATTCCTTATTAATAATTATTTATATATTTGAAAGAAAATTACATAATTATTTGATTTTAAATACTTTAAAACTTAATTGCATTAAAAATATTCCTTTTTTTAGTATAAAGCATGCTATTAATTTCTTAAATTTACTATAGCATTTTAAAAAAGAAGAAGCTCCTACTATTCTCTTTTTTAATAAATAATACCACTCATTTCTTGGCGTCTAAATAATATGTAAACTATAAAAGGGTGCTCTGGTTTATGATTCGCTGCAATTCTTTATTAAGTACCGATTCAAACAATTTAAAACACAGCTAATGACGAATTTTAAATACATTCTATTTTTTGACGAAATTTCAATTGGATCCATATCCGAAGTTGGTGGCAAAAATGCATCGCTTGGTGAAATGTACAATAAGCTAAATCCACTGGGAATAAATATTCCAAATGGATTTGCTTTGACTGCCGAAGCCTATCGTTTGTTCAGAAAAACAAATAAAATAGAAAAACCACTTGAAGAATTATTGAATTCGCTAGACACAAAACAGTATTCAAATCTTACTCAAATTGGAGAAAAAGCACGATCAATGCTTTTGTCCGGGATTATACCAGAAGAAATCCGCTTAGAAATAAGTTCGGCTTATAAAATCCTGGCTAAACAATATGAAAATACAAATTTCAGTTGTGCAGTCAGAAGTAGCGCTACAGCAGAAGATTTACCTTCAGCAAGTTTTGCCGGTCAGATGAAATCTTTTTTAAACTGTACTGGCGAAAAACAGATTTTAGATGCACTTCATCAATGTTTTGTTTCCTTATTCACAGATCGAGCCATAAAGTACCGATACGACATGAATTTTGCAAAGATGGATATCGCCATTTCGGTTGGAATTCAGCAAATGATTCGAAGTGACAAAGCTTCGTCTGGAGTTGCTTTTACAATTGATCCGGATTCAGGCTTCGAAAATACAATCATCATCAATGGAAGTTGGGGTCTTGGCGAAAATATAGTACAAGGAAGCATTACTCCTGACGAATGGGTGGTTTTCAAACCTACATTATCCAATAAAAATTGGAATCCAATTTTAAAAAAGAACTGTGGAAAGAAAGAATTAACTATGATTTATGCCGAACACAATATCAATGCTTCCGCGGAAAAAACAATCTTAAATATTCCTACATCCGAAGAAAAACAAGAACAATTCACACTTACTGACAACGAGGTTATTCAACTTTCAAAATGGTGTTATTCTATTGAAAAACATTATAAAAAACCTATGGATATCGAATGGGCAAAAGACGGTATAAACAATCAACTTTATATCTTACAAGCCCGACCAGAAACAGTTTATGGTAAAAACCGGAATAAAATAAGTGAAATTTATACGCTTTCTGAAAAAGGAGTTTTACTAACCAAAGGTATTGCTTTAGGAAGTAAAATTGCATCGGCTAAAGCCCGAATTCTCAAAAATCCACAAGAAGGTGAAATTTTACAAGAAGGTGAAATTCTGGTTACTGATATGACAAATCCTGATTGGGATCCAATAATGAAAAAGGCTGCCGGAATAATTACCAATAAGGGCGGACGAACCAGTCATGCTGCAATTGTGGCACGTGAACTAGGAACTGTGGCGGTTGTAGGTTGTACTGATGCTACAGAAAAAATAAAAAATGGCCAGAAAATTACGGTTTCCTGCGCTGAAGGTAAAGATGGAAATGTATATGATGGATTTCTGAAATGGGAAATTAAAGAACAGGATTTCGGAAAATTAAATAATTCTGAAACTGCTCCTATGTTCATTTTAGCCAATCCTGATCGAGCTTTCGAATTAAGTTTTTATCCAAATAAAGGAGTTGGCCTAATGCGAATTGAATTTGTCGTTTCTAATTCAATTCGAATACATCCGATGGCTTTATGTCAGCCTGAAAAAGTGAGCAATAAAAAAGACATCCAAATCATTAAAGAATTAACCGCCAATTACACGGATCCAAAAAAATACTTCATTGACAAACTAGCAGAATCCGTATCTATTGTCGCTGCAGCTTTCTATCCAAAAGAAGTAATTGTTAGAATGAGTGATTTTAAAACCAATGAATATGCCAATTTAATAGGAGGGAAATATTTTGAACCCAAAGAAGAAAATCCCATGATTGGATTTCGAGGTGCTTCAAGGTATTATAACGATTCCTATCGGGAAGGTTTCGCATTGGAATGCGAAGCAATGAAAAAAGTGCGGAATGAAATGGGATTAACCAATGTAAAACTGATGATTCCTTTTTGTAGGACTGTCGAAGAAGGGGAAAAGGTTCTTGCAGAAATGACTAAAAATGGATTAACACAGGGCATAAATGGATTAGAGGTTTATGTCATGATTGAAATTCCAAGTAATGTGCTGCTAGCGGATGAATTCGCAAAACTATTTGATGGCTTTTCTATTGGTTCCAATGATTTAACACAACTCACATTAGGCTTAGACCGTGACTCTACTGAGGTAAGTCCTTTGTTTAATGAAGAAAACCCAGCGGTTAAATACCTAATAAAGGAAACAATTCGGGTGGCTAAGCGATTCGAAATAAAAGTAGGTTTATGCGGACAAGCTCCGAGCGATATTCCTGAATTTGCCCAATTTTTAGTAAAAGAAGGTATTGATAGCATCTCCTTTAATCCGGATGCATTGATAAAAGGAATTGAAAATATTTTGGAAGCTGAAAAGAAAATAAAAAAAACGGTCACTATTTAAAATTTAATCATGGAAACACTATTTAAAAACAAAGTAGCTCTTGTAACGGGCGGAACATCTGGAATTGGAAAAGCCACAGCTCTTGCTTTTGCAAAAAAAGGAGCCACAGTAATTATTGTCGATTGGATAGAGAATAATGAAATTTTAGAGACTATCAAAGCTATGGGAGGGTATGCCTTGTTTATAAAATGTGATGTCTCAAAAGTCGATGAAGTTAAAGCAATGATAGAAAAGATAATTCGCACTTTTGGTCGATTGGATTACGCCTTTAATAATGCCGGAATAGAAGGTGCGAATGCTACTATTCAGGATTGCTCTGAAGAAAATTGGGACAAAACAATTGGCATAAATCTTAAAGGAATCTGGGCGTGTATGAAATTTGAAATACTCGAAATGATTAAACACAGAACGGGAGTGATCATTAACTGCTCTTCTATTGCAGGACTTGTCGGATATCCTGGCTTACCTGCTTATGTTGCTTCCAAACACGGTGTAATTGGCTTAACAAAAAATGCCGCTTTAGAATGTGCTCAACTAGGCATTCGAGTTAACGCTGTTTGTCCGGGTGCTATAAAAACCCCAATGATGAGTCGTCTTACTGGAAATAAAAAAGAAGTTGAAGCACAGTTTGCTAGTTCTGAACCTATTGGCCGGCTTGGTGAGCCAGAGGAAATTGCAAATGCAGTAATATGGATGTGTTCTGATGAGGCCTCTTTCGTTACGGGACATTCAATGGCTGTTGATGGTGGCTGGTTAGCCCAATAATAATCTATTTATAACTTCTAAAAATAAAAAAAATGCACACCTACGAAGTAAATCTAAAATGGACCGAAAACAGAAAAGGAATTATGTCTTCCCCTGTTTTACCAGAAAAAATTGTAGTAGCAACACCTCCTGAATTTTCACAAGGGATTCCGGGTATTTGGTCTCCCGAACATCTATTTGTAGCTGCAATCAACAGTTGTCTGATGACTACATTTCTGGCAATAGCTGAAAATTCAAAACTCGAATTTCAAAGTTTTGAGAGTAATGCTTCTTGTTCAGTCGAAAAAATTGATGGTAAATATCAGATAACTGAAATCATTTTAAAACCAAAATTAATTATTTCTACTTCCGAAAAACCGGAAAGGGCAAGACGCATTATTGAAATGAGTGAAAAATCTTGTCTTATTTCAGCTGCTGTAAAAACACCAATTCGATTGGAACCGGAGATAATTCAGA
>CANEZU010000226.1 GCA_947444255.1 Flavobacteriaceae bacterium
AAACCAAATTCAGAATATCTTTCTGAAAACAAGAACCACCAAAACCTACAGATGCTTTGAGGAACTTCGGTCCGATTCGGCTGTCCATTCCAATGGCTTTGGCTACTTCATTAACATCAGCACCTGTTTTCTCACACAGTTCCGATAAGGCATTGATCGAGGAAATACGCTGTGCTAAAAAGGCATTCGCCGTTAGTTTAGACAATTCCGAAGACCATACATTCGTTCTTAGTATTTTTTCTACGGGCACCCAATTGGCATATATAGCTACTAGGGCGTTGATGGCTTTCTGTCCTTCAAAACTAGGGTCACCTCCTATCAAAACACGGTCCGGCTCCATCAAATCGGGAACCGCAGTGCCTTCGGCCAGAAACTCTGGATTGGACAAGATCTGGAATTGTACCCCATTTCCGGTATGATCCAAAATACTTTTTAAGGCTTCAGCTGTTCGCACAGGCAAAGTCGATTTCTCCACTACAATTTTATTGTCTTTAGAAACGCGGGCGATCTGACGGGCACACAATTCGATATATTTCAAATCGGCAGCCATACCCTTGCCTTTTCCATACGTTTTTGTTGGGGTATTCACCGATATAAAAATCATCTCTGCAGCATCAATAGCAGCATCGACTTCGGTAGAGAAAAAGAGATTCTTTCCTCGGGTAGCCGCTACTATTTCGGCCAATCCCGGTTCATAAACAGGGATGTTATTGGTATCGGCATCATTCCATGCTGCGATGCGATCGGCATTCAAATCGACTACGGTAACCTGAATATGGGGGCATTTCAGTGCGATAACAGCCATCGTTGGCCCTCCTACATATCCCGCACCAATGCAACAAATTTTTGTAACTTTCATTTTTGTATTTCTTTTTATTTCTAAATATATCTTTTTTAGACGCGTTTCGGCTAGATTTTAAATGCGATTCGTCTTGTTTCAAACGCGATAAATCGCGTCGCTACAAGATCGGTTTTATTATTTTTCGGACACGATAGCTTGCGATAAATTATCCCAATACCAGCCTACCGCTTCTTTCAAACCTTCTTTAATGGAAAACTTGGGATCATAACCCAATAGTCTTCTTGCCTTTTCGATACTCGCCAGCGAATGAGGAATATCCCCTGCGCGAGAAGGTCCATTGATGATAGGCACATTCGCAATTCGAGGATCAAATTCGGACAAATAGTCTTTGAGGTAGCCTAGCAATTCATTTAGAGTCGTTCGATCTCCATAAGCCGTATTATAAACCGTATTCACAGCCTCCGGATTTGTCGCTAGCATAGCCAATTCATTCATCTGAATCACATTATCGATATAAGTAAAATCACGGGAATAATTGCCATCACCATTAATTACTGGGCTTTCGTGCTGCATTAACTGGAGGACAAACTTTGGAATCACCGCCGCATAAGCACCATTGGGATCCTGACTTCGACCAAAAACATTAAAATAACGCAATCCTATGGTTTCGAGACCGTAAGTACTGCTAAATATTCCGGCATACAATTCGTTCACATATTTGGTAATTGCATAGGGCGACAACGGTTTCCCGATGATTTCTTCGACCTTAGGTAAATTTTCTGAATCACCATAAGTCGAGGAACTCGCCGCATAGACAAATCGTTTGACCTTCGCATCACGAGCGGCAAGCAACATATTCAAAAAACCACCCACATTGACTTCATTGGTCGTGATTGGATCCAAAATAGAACGGGGAACAGAACCCAGGGCAGCCTCATGCAAGACATAATCCACACCGGCAACAGCTTTCTGACAATCGGCCAAATTACGGATATCGCCTTCAATGAAAGTAAAATTAGGAAGCCCTAAAAAAGGGCTGATATTATGAGGATGGCCGGTAGCAAAATTATCAAGACCCACGACCTCATAATTTTTGGATAGAAAATAGGCCGAGAGATTAGAACCTATAAAGCCCGCAACACCGGTTATTAGTAACTTAGGATTTGATTTGATCTGCATAGCTGCGTTTAAATTTATACCTCGGCTACAAAAATACATTTTTTATTATAGCTGACTCCTTTTAGGCTAGATATTTCTAGAGACCGGAATACCGAAAGCTCCTTATTAAAGCCCGGACTACTTTCTTAAAATTCGCTTTCTAATTTTCTGAAAAGCAGTAAGCGGCTTATCCTCAATGTGATATCCCTTGGCATAATTTCCATAGCCGTACGCATAGTCATAACCGGTGCCATATTTTGCTTTATTTTCAAAACCATTAAAAATGATACTCACATTGTGGAGCTCTCCTCGACTGAGACGATTGTTCAACAAGGCAACCATATCTTTTTTAGTATAATTTTGCCTCATAATATACAAGCTTAGATCGGCATAGGTTGATAATTCCAAAGCATCCGAAACCAAACCTACCGGAGCAGTATCTAAAATAATATAATCGTATTTGGATTTCAATTCCTGCATAAATTCCTTCATGCTTTCGCCGATAAGGAGTTCGGAGGGGTTAGGCGGAATGAGACCACAAGTAACAACATCCAGATTTGGAATATGAGTAGACTGAATAACCTCCTCAAATGTGTTTTGGCCAATCAAATAATTAACGACCCCAATATTTTTCTCAATATCGAAATCTTCAAATATTTTAGGTTTTCTCAAATCCAAGCCTACCACAATCGTTTTCTTATCGCTTAAAGCAAATACGGTAGCGATATTTAAAGAACAGAACGTCTTGCCTTCGCCACTAATCGAGGAGGTCACCATAATCGTTTTAGAACCGGATAAATCTTGTTTTTTATATAGAAATTGCAAGGAGGATCGGATGGCTCTAAAGGATTCTGACAAAGCTGATTTGGGTTTTTCAAAAACCGAAAGATTCGATTCCGTTTGTTTCAATCCCACAATTCCAATGATTGGGATTGTCGTCAGGTTGATAATTTCTTCGGTTTTAAGTATTGAATCCTCAAGGAAAAATAAGGTAAAAATAACTAATAAGGGAATGATAATTCCTAAAAAAAGCGCCAGTATATAATTCACACTTGTATTAGGACCTATCAGTCCGCCTCCAATATCCTTGGCCGAATCGATAAAATGGATATCCGATAAATTAGCCGCTTTGGCAATTTCAGCCTCATTCCTTTTTTGAAGAAAGGTGTTGTAGATATTATCGCTCAGGTCATACTTGCGGACAATCTTCAAATAATCCTGCTTATCCTGAGGTAATTTTTTGATACTGCCTTCGGTTTTATCAATTTTGCTATTAATCAAACTCAAATCATAGTCCAAGGCGCTGCCTGCTGATTTGATATTTTCCAAAAGCACTCTTTTAATGGCTTCCATCTGATTATCAAATTCCCGGAAAACTTTATCGCTTTTTACGGAATAGGCCATTTCAGAACGTTGGGCCGACAAGGCTATCAATTTAGAAATATTGGAAACAATATTGGGATCTTCAATTCCGGCTACTGATGGCGCGGGAAGTTTTGCATAATCGACACTATTTCTCAAATAGGCTTTCAAGGAATTGTAATAGATGATCTTACGTGCGATTGCCTCTTTTTGGACGTCATAATCCAACAACTGCCCCGATATTGTAGTCCCGCCCTGTTCGATTTCTATAATATTGTTATTGGCGCTAAAAGTTTTAAGTTCGGCTCCGGTCTCCTTTAATTGCTTGCCCATTGCAATCAGGGTGCTGTCGATAAAAGAAATGGTATTGGTTGCAAACTGGTTTTTACGATCCAATTGGGTTTTAATCAACATATTTACCGTGGCATTCAAATAAGTAGCAATGCGGTTTTTGTTGGCTCCCTGAAGGGAAAGTCTTAAGATCGAAGGGGCTTTAGTGTCAATATCGACTCCTATGCCTTGATAGCGGGAAACCACTCCGTCAAAATCATTAAAGCGTATAAAATAGGTATTGCCTTTATAAAATCCCGGTTCCGGATTGAGTTCCAATTTCCAATGTAAAAAAGGCAGCACCACAGAAGTACCAACTTTGTAGCGTTTTACAAATTCTTCGGCGACCACCGAGGTATTGGTTTTGCTGTTATCGAAATAACGAACCAAATTGGCGTTGGTACTTTCGAAAAGAATTCGGATTTCATATTCGGTAGCATTCAGAAATTTAATACCAATCAGACTGCCTAACAATTGCCCCTTATTTTTGTCGAGGCTAAGGTGAAAAGGAACGGCTCCATACACATCAATATAATTGTATTCCCCCTCCTGTAAATAATCAACATAAAAATCAAGCTGATCAAC
>CANEZU010000227.1 GCA_947444255.1 Flavobacteriaceae bacterium
TAAAAGTAATCAATCAAACTTCTGATGCTGAAGTGACCATAGGGAACAAGACTATTACCACAACAGGCTTCCAATATCCAGTCTACACTCAATTTAGTAATTATAGTATTTCGCTAAAAAGATTTGAACGCTATACTAATTTAACGGTCGAAGATTTGGTTCCGGTAACCGATGGGGAATTACTTTTAAACAATAACCTGGCTTTAGCAGGTAACGAATCTATTGTGGTTGATCCAAAAGACGGAAGTCTACTGACCTATACCTTCAAAGCAGGATTGCCAGCAGTTTCCGCTCCATTTTACCAAACGAGTTCTATAAGATATAGAATTGACGGCTTGGAATATGATGTCGAAAATTTCAACGACAAAGGTATTATTTTGGGAGGAAAATCAGATGGAACGCAAACATTCGTAACCGCCGCACCCGATGTACCGGATATTATTTTAAGAGATCCTCCTGGGTCTAATAGTTTTGCTTCTATAGAAAAAGGACAATCGATTAGCACTACATCTCAAAGTGCTTTTGCACATAGCGAAGGGATTACAACAAATTTTAAAATTTTGTTAGGGGTTAAGTTTACCGTGGGTGGTGGATTAGCGGGTCCCGTAATTTCTGCCGAAACAAAGAATAATATCAATGTAGGTATCGGACTTTCTCACTCTTCCAAGGACGGAAAAAGTCTAACTAAAACCTATACTTTTAATCAAACTATTTCTACGAGTTCTGATCCGGATTATGTGGGTGCTGATGGTGATTTGTACATTGGGAACTCCAAGAATCAATTTTATGGTTCTTTTGATGATATTCAGGCTTCTACCGCTAAAATTGGCACTGCTGCAGCTCTTGTTTTGAAAAATGCGACTAACGATAGTATTTTTGTTAGTAAGCAAAAGGCAGTTTATTTTGTGGATGAACCTTCAGAAACCTTCTTTATGTATTCTCAAAAATACATTCTTAACGATTTGATTCCTCAATACGAATTGTTCATATCTAATATTAACAACAATCTATTAACACCGGGTGTCGGAGGTACATTAACAGTTTCTCAATACAACGAAAAAATTAGATTGTGGAAAAAATTGATTTTGGATAACGAAAAAAACAAGTATTTAGCCAAAAACAAACGTACCGAATATAAGACTTCAATTACAGATGTCGTGAGTGCCTATAGTGATGAACTTAAAAAGGCGATTGAAGATAGCAACGATCCTTTGGGAGAGTATTTTCTAAAGCAAAAACTAGATTCCTCTGATAAAATAGAAACCCTAATCAATGAATATTTTGAAAAAAATATTTCTTTTGATGCGGGTGTGGGTGAATTTTCACAAAGTGTACAAACGGCTGTTGTCAATTCAACAACCTTCGAGTATAATCTCGATTTAGAAGAACACCTTGCTCTTGAAGTCGGTTTCAATTTAAACGAAACAGGAGTTGTTAATACGACAATGTCTCAGTTTAAACAAAATATCAATACCGCTTCGTCTGAAGTAGAACAAACTACAACGAACATTAGTTATACTCTAAAAGATAACGATCCTGCGAATTTACTGAGTGTCGATGTAGTCAATTCTTTTGATGGAAATGGCCCGATATTTATAACACAGGGGGGGAGAACTTCTTGTCCTTATGAAGGTGCTGAACTTTCTCATTTTTACAATCATATCGATTATGATGCAGCTGCTACTCAAATTACAGAATTAGTTCCAGCAAAACAAGAGCAATTAAGTGTGGCTACCCAGAAAGTAGAAAATATTAAACTTTCTATCGAAGGACCAAAAGACATCGGTAATATTCCGGATGGCCGAAATGCGGAGTTTATTCTAAAATTAGAAAACCTAAGCGATATAGGAAGTTCCAACCCATCTTATAATTATTTTAATTTACAAATAGACAATACATCAAACCCAAACAATGCTTTAATAAATATATCGGCTAACGGTAATAGCGTTTATGTTCCTTACGGAAAACCGGTCTACTTCACTATGACCTTGGGTAAATCAGTTTCAGATGTATACGATTATAATGATATCGTGGTTTATTTGGCTTCAAGTTGTGATCCGGAACATGTATACTCCGAATCAAAAGTATCGGCCCACTTTGTACCTTCTTGTTCTCAGGTAGTGGTTAGTGCTCCTCTAAATAATTGGGTGTATAACAAAGAGAAAGCTATTAATAATAATCAAACGACCAATCCTTTATTGATAAATATGATTGGTTTTAACACCTCTTTTGATAGTTTCAAAAAAATTGATTTAGAGTACCGATTGGCTACATCACCAAACTGGATTCGTTTAAAAACCTTTTATGGTAATACTACTTTTTATAATGCTGCTGTTGCGAATCAGGAAACCGAAATTGCAAATATTGGGAATAGTGCTAGTTTATCCTATGCTTTTAATATCGCTGATTTGAAATTACAGGATGGCAAATATGAAATTAGAGCTAGAAGTTCTTGTACGAATGATACCGAATTTATTTCGGATGTCATCACTGGAACCGTTGATTTAAATTCGCCTCAACGTTTTGGAACGCCACTTCCTATTGATGGAATTCTGGGAACTGGAGAAGATTTGAAAGTCAGTTTTAACGAACCTATATTTTTAAATTCAGCAGTTAGTACCATCGAAATAAAAGGAGAAACTAATCAATTGCCCATTAATCATAATGTTTCCTTACATTTTGAAGGTGCTGCAAACACTGCAATTATCAATAATCCAAAAATTACAACGGGAGATTTGACTTTAGAATTTTGGATGAATAATGCCTCTACAGCTGCTACATCTACAATTATAGATCAGGAAGGTGGATTAAGTATCGGTTTAGAAAACGGGAATCTTTATTTCAATCTTGGCGGTCAAACGGTAAAAGGGCCATTAGTTCCTGATAATTTATTCCATCATTATACCTTTAGCCATAAAAATAGTACGGGTGAATTGTACATTTATCAAGAAGGGGTCGAAATTGCTTCTAAAACCGCAACGCCTAATTTAGAGTTTAGCAATAACAATGCATTGGTTCTGGGTGGTAATTCTTTTATTGGAAACATCCATGATCTGAGGTTATGGAATAAAACCATTAGTTTAGACAATGCTTTTGCAAAAATGTATGCGAAACTCATTGGTAATGAAGCTAATTTAATTGGCTTTTGGCCAATGGAGGAAGGAAGAGGAACGATTGCCAATGATAAAGCCCGATATAAACATGCCATTGTCAATTCGTCTTGGGATATTAAACCCAAAGGCAATTCCTACAATTTCGAAAACGGACAGTATTTAGCATTAGATCATGTTGGTTTTGTTCAGCTCACAAAGGAAATGGATGCCACAATTTCTTTCTGGATAAAGACGCCAACAGCTCAGCAATCGACTGTTTTTTCGAACGGAAAAGGAGATGGAACAGACAGTAACCAATCCAATGGCCTCGATAATAAATGGGCAATTAATATGGATGCAAATGGGAATTTAACCTTCGAAAGTGAAGCGAACTCCTATGTGTTAACTACAAAATCAATTGCTGACGATAATTGGCATCACATTACTTTACTCTTAAATCGTTTGGGATCCTTGAGAACCTATGTTGATGCCGAATCGGTTAGTTCCAATCAAACCGCTTCAATTGGTGGTTTCTCTGGAAATAAAATATGGCTTGGCGCCAGAGGTGCTGTAGATCTAGGTGGAAATGAAACCGTAGACCGCCCTTTTAGTGGTAAAGTGGATGAATTCCAATTGTGGAATACCCTGCGAAATGTAGAGCAAATTAGTAGAGATCGTTTCAATGAAGTTGATCCGGAAAGTATTGGTTTGCTATTATACGCCAGAATGAATGAGCCCGATCCAGCAAACAGCAATGGACCGCGTTATTATCACGCCGACAGCAATGAATCGGTTGTTCCTAATAATGCTGTTCTAAGTAGCGGAACCGTGAATTATTCTTCAGATGTACCGCCAATTAAACCGGAACGAGCGCTAATTAAATTCCAAGTGAATACCGTAATCAATTCAGACGCCATGATTCTGGAGCCCTTGGTGAGCAGTTGGGCTGCTCTAGAAGGGCAAGTTTTAGACATAACCGTTCACAGAATGTTTGATAGCGCCAATAATAGACAACAATCACCAATTACCTGGACTGCTTTTGTGAAGCGTAATGAAGTGAGCTGGTTTGCCGAGGGCTATAATGAAATTGTTGACCTTATA